>MNGW01000157.1 GCA_001918935.1 Acidobacteriales bacterium 13_1_40CM_3_55_5
GCCCTCGGCGCGGATCGTTCCGCTGCCCGCCTTGGCTTCCAACGAGCCGCGCACGCCGTGAAGTTCCATGCCGCCCGAGCCGGTATCGGCGCGCACTGCCCCGGGTGATGTTTGTTCCAGCGTAATGCGTCCGCTGCCGGTATTCGCTTCAAACCCACCCGCGATGCCAGTGGCATGAATCGACCCGCTGCCGGTTCTGGCGCGTACGTTGCCTTTTACGCGATCGATCTGAACATCGCCGGAGCCGGTGTCGGCGCGCACCGTGTCGCCAATATCAGTGATCCTCAGACCGCCGGATCCAGTTCCTACCTCAATCGACTTGCGAATACCTTCCACGGTCTGATTGCCGGAACCGGTTTGTGAGTGCAATTGAGTCTCTCCGGGAACAACCAGTTCGTAGCTGATGGATACATTTCGGCGTAGCTCCGAGTCGTCGATGTGGCCGATCCGAATGATGTTCCCGCTTTGTTGAATCGGAGGATTGGCCTGTATTTGTTTCACTTTCTCCTCACCGTTGCCTCCGAGCCAGTCTCGCGTCTTAATGTGTCCGGTCACTTGCACCTGGTTGGAGCCTCCAGTTCGTATCTGAATGCTGCCGGAACCGGTACTCACGTCCAGATTTACCGGGCCGGTCACGTGTAAGGTCCGCTGAAAGGAACCTTCGGCATAGGCCATCGCATTCGTCGACTGCCCACACACCAGAACCAAGACGACGAATCCCGCCAAGCTCCAGGGACGGAATAGCCGTTTAAGGTTCAGCGAAACATGTCCTCGCGTTCGCATCGTTCCTCCTACTTGTTAGTTGATCTGAACGTCGCCAGAGCCGGTATGCCCGGTTAGCATCGGGCCGCCGCCGCGGACCTTGCCGCTGATCGAACGTTGCGCACGCTGTACATTGCCCTGAATCGTCATGGTGACTGGATGGTCCACGGTGACTGTGCCTGAACCAGTAGACGCGCCCAGATCGAACGCCGCCTGCTCCGGCAAATGAAGCCGCACGTCGCCTGATCCCGTCCTGATGTCCCAGAGGCCAGTCGGATTGCCATCAATCGTGATATCGCCGCTACCCGCCTCTGCCCGCACCGTGCCGTGAACATCGCGAAGCTCGATGTTTCCGGACCCAGTGTGCACTCGCACATCCCCGTTGCCTTTTGCGTTCAGGCGGATGTCACCGCTTCCGGCTTCGGCATTGAAGCCGCCAGTCACATCCCGTGCCTCTACATTTCCCGAGCCGGTGTGCACCTGCAGGTCGCCTGTCAAATCACTCAATCGCATATCGCCCGATCCGCTCTCCAACTCCAGATTGTTTCGCAGCCCTTCAACCGTCCGATCCCCAGCGCCGCTATGCGGGCGCAATCGGGTATCTGCCGGAACCGTGATGTCATAATCAATGGAGATGTTGTGGACATTGACGTAGTCAATCCGGATACTGTTTCCGGTCTGCCGAATCGGGGGATTCTTCTCCAATTCGCTGACCTGAGCCTGCCGGTCGCCGGAGAACCATTGGTCGCCCACGAAAATTTTTCCACTGATGGACACACTTCCTGCCGGACCAGTGTGCACCTTGATATCGCCGGAGTGAGTCAAGACCTCGAGGTCAACCGTGCCGCTAACCTGAAAGCTGCGCTGAAACGATCCTCGGACGGAAGCCCCGGCCTGTAGCGGGCAGCAAAATAAGATCAAAAAGCACAAGCTGAGATAAACCGCTGAACGTTGCATCTGAGATTTCACTTTGTATTCTCCTTGTTACTGACCACTGCCCACTTCTACTCGTACCTGAGTGAATCCACCGGCGCCATCTCCGCCGCACGCTGTGCCGGATACATCCCCGCGGTCAGCGTAATGATGGAAAGTGTTAGCACCGAAGCAATAATGGAAATTGGCGAAACAATCGGATGCGGCACAAAATCCGGTAACGGAATCACGGTCATCGCCACACACGCTCCCACGCCGAAGGTGAGGCCCAACACTCCGCTCACCATGGTCAGAATCGCCGACTCCGCAAAAAACTGGCGCAGGATATCCCTCCGCGTTGCTCCAATGGCTTTGCGCACCCCAATTTCGCGTGTGCGCTCGGTCACCGAGACCAGCATGATGTTCATCACTCCAATTCCTCCCAGACACAACGTGATAATCGCAACGCAGGCGAAGAAAATCGTCACCACGTTAAAGATGTTTTCCACCAGCTTGGCGCCTTCCATCGTGTCCCAGATGAAGAGCGCATCTTTGTCCTTGGGGTCGAAGTGGTGAATCCGGCCCAGGGTTCGCCGCACTTGCAGAACCGCTTCTTCATGTTCCTTGGGATCCGACACTTCAAAAACAATGTTGTCGAGATAGCCGCGAACGATGCCCGGCTTTTGCGGCGGCGGGAAATCTCGTGCGACTGCCGAATACGGGGCGTAGAGATAATCATTATCCGGCCCGCTGTAATTGGAATTCTGCTTCTTCTTCTGCAGCACACCAATCACGCTGTAGGGAACTCCCTTGATGGAGAGCGCAGCGCCCACCGCGGGCTGTCCGCTGAATAATTGCTGGCGGGCCGCATCGCCCAGAATAACCACACGTCGTGCTTCGCGCTCGTCCTCGTCGGTAAGAAGTCTACCTTCACTCAATAGCAGCGAGCGGAATTGCTGGTAGGACGGCCACATGCCTACGACACCGCGGTTCGCAGAGTTGAATTGGCTAACTTCCGGCACGCTGCGACGCAGCTCGGGGCTTACATTCTTGACTTGATAACACTCGTCACGGACCAGGCGCGCATCCTCGATGGTGAGGCTGACTTCGCGACCCGCGGCCAACCCACCCACTTGGGAACTGGTGCGTCCGCCCCAGACAATCACCAGGTCCTTGCCCAAAGTCTGCATCCGCTTCTTCGAGTCCACGCTGAAACCGCGTCCCAACCCAACCAGCAGGATTACCGACGCGATTCCCCACACAATGCCAAACATAGTGAGGAACATTCGCATCTTGTGTGCCCGGAAGCTCTCCAACGTCTGCCGCAGGATTTCGATAACATTCATGAATCGGATCTCAGTCGTTGGTCGCTCGTCGTCCGTCTTTGGCCAACGACCGACGACGATTGTTTGATTACCTACAACTCAGACGCTTGGGAAGGGAAAACGTTAATCAAATCAGCCTCTAAAGTGACAGAGCCCAAGCCGGCGGCTTGGGCCCTGAAGTTCATGTCCGGAGTCCGGCGTCCTTACTGCAGCACAACCTGATCGCCTTCCTTCAACCCGCTGAGCACTTCGGTCTTGGCCCCATTTGATATACCAATATTGACGGCCATCTTCTTCTTGCCCTCTTTGGCTTTCGGATCAGGCACTTCGACCGAGGCTTTCTTATCCTTGTCGTAGATGATTGCGCCTTCCGGAATCTGCAGCACACCCTTGTGCTCATCCAGAATGATTTCAGCATTCGCCGTCATGGCTGCCTTCAACTCGCCGCCAGGATTATTGATCGAGACTCGTACCTCGAACGTGGTTACGTTGTCCTTCTCCACGCCCATCGGCGAGATCTTGGTTACCTTGCCGGAAAAGGTTTTGTCCTTGAAAGATTCCACTTTAATCCGCGCCGGTTGACCGAGATAAACTTTACCAATGTCGCTTTCATCCACTTTGCCCTTGACGTAAACCTCGCTGGTGTCGCCGAGAGTCATGATCAACGTGGCGGATGAGCCGAGAACCAGGATGGAGCTCACTGCGTCGCCCCGTTCCACGTCCCGCGACAAAACAATTCCATCAATCGGCGACGCGATAGTCGTATACCCGAGTTGTTCTTCGAGTTGTTTCAAGTTGGCGCGGTCTTGCATGACCTGCGCTTGCGACTGCCCGATCTTGGCCTTCAAAACAGTAAGCTGCGCCTTAGACACGTTCTGCTTGTTCAGCGCCATCTCGTAGTTCTTCTGCGCGTCGTCCAGGGCCGAGGCTGATACCACTCCTGCTTTGGCCATGCCCGAAGCCCGCTCGTAGGCGCGCTTCAACAGAGGCACATCCGGACCCTCGGCATCCACTTTAGCGCGCTGCCAGTCTGCCTCCGTGCCCTTCAGGCTGGCATCACTGGCTTCTAACTGCGCCCGCGCCTGGGCAACACGCGCTTCAATCTCTTCTTTATCGAGTTCGGCAAGCAACTGGCCTCGCTTCACTTTGTCGCCGGCGTCCACATAAAGTTTTTTGACGATCCCACTGGCTTTGGATTTGACCTCCACCTTAGTGATGGGCTCGACCTTTCCCGTCGCCACCACGCTCTTGGCCAGATCGCCTTTCTCTACCTTCGCTAACTTCGAGGGATCGATCTTCGTGCCGCCGCGAGTAAAGGCGTACAGCACCACCGCTCCCAGTTTTTTATGATTACCGTTGCCGTTCACATCTGCCTCCTGCAATTAAGTCGTTGGGACTCGAGTGGTGTTACGCAATCAGTTTGCGTTTTGTTCCGAAGATTCTGAACCAGAATTTTGCCCGTAATGCTCGCGCCCATGCGTTAGACCAGCAAACCCTGGAAATGGAAGCAGGAAATCTGCTGTCGAAGCCCAGGAAAAGAATTTCAAAGCAGGCAGTTAGGTGCGGCTACTTCCGCTATTATGCCCTATTCTACAACAGCTTAGCCTAGGGATAACTGCTTACGCCCTTTGGAATGTTAGAATTAGCGATCCATGATTGCATTTGTGCTGCTCCGGGTATTTTTGATTCTCCTCCTGGTAGCAGCCAACGCTTTCTTCGCTGCAGCCGAATTTGCTCTGGTGAGCGTGCGCGATACGCGCATCCAGCAGCTCATCGAAGCTCGTCGCATCGGTGCCCGCATTGTCCAGAAGCTGCACCGCAATCTGGACGAAGTGGTGAACGGCGTTCAACTGGGAATTACCGTAACCAGTCTTACTTTGGGTTGGGTGGGCGAGCCGTTGCTGGCCCGCATGGTCGAAGGTTCGATAGGACGCATTCCACACGCCGCACTTTATTCCCACGGCATCGCCATAGTAATTGCCTTCGCTCTGATCACGTTCCTGCACGTGATCCTCGGCGAACTGGTCCCGAAATCTCTCGCCCTGCAGCGTGCCGAACAGGTCGCCTTGGCCGTCGCCGGCCCTATGGATGTTTTCCTCACCGTCAGCCGCCCCTTCCTTTTTGTCATGAGCCGGGCCGCCGGCGTCGTGCTTCGTATATTCGGCTCGCGCAAGATTCGCCAAGGTCCCATCCATTCGCCCGATGAGCTCAAGCTGATTGTCACCGCTAGCCGCCAGTTCGGTCAGATTCCGCCCTTTCAGGAAGAAGTGATTCACCAGGCCCTCGAATTGGAAAACATTACGGTGCGCGAAGTCATGGTGCCCCGCCCGGATATTTTTTCCCTTCCCGGCGACCTCACCTTGGAGGAGGCCTTGGGGCGGGTAGTCGAGGAGCAACACTCGCGCATTCCCGTCTATGACCCGCAGCGCGGCCCGGAACACATCATCGGAGTACTCTACGCCAAGGATCTGATGCGCTGGACCCGCCTTCGTTACACTGCCAACCCCATGCAGCCGGTATTGCCTCGCATCACCAACATGAAGATTAGCCAGATCATGCACGACGTGCTGGTGGTGCCCGAGACCAAAGTCCTTACCGAACTTCTGGAGGAATTCAAACAACGCAAACGGCATCTTGCGGTAGTAGTCGACGAGTTCGGCTCGACAGCGGGCGTAATCACCGTCGAGGACATTCTTGAACAACTTGTCGGCGAGATCGAAGACGAATTCGATGTCGTTCCACCCCAGCATGCTGCCCTCGAAGGGAAAACCGCCCTGGTGCTGGAAGGCTCAGCCAGTATTCGCGATCTCGAATCACAACACGATCTGTTACTGCCCCGCGATGCCGGATTCGAGACCCTGGCGGGATTTGTGCTCTCGCGCCTGCAGCGTGTCCCCAGCATCGGCGACACTTTCGACTACGAAGGCCATCGTTTCACGGTCGCCGAGATGGAAGGCCACCGCATCGCCCGTGTAAAAATCGAAAAACTTGAACCCGCACGCCTAGGCCAGGTAGGAGACTAGGAAGCCCAAACGAAACTGGAAACTGAGAACCGAGACCTACGAACTGACCACCGAACCTAAATGTCCCGACACCAGACACCTGACACCTGCCCCCTGACTGACAACTGGCAACTGACCACCGACAGCTGATTTTATGCTCCGCTATCTCTCCCTCCGCTTGCTGTACACACTGCCGGTTGTCTGGCTTGTAGTCTCCCTGGTCTTCCTATTAATCCATCTGGTCCCCGGCGATCCCATCCTGCAGATGCTGGGCGAAAGCGCTCCAGCGACAGATATACAAGCCGCCAGGCATCAATACGGACTTGACGTCCCGCTTGGCCAGCAATACATCCATTACTGGAAAGGCGTGCTGCACGGCGATCTCGGTCCCTCGGTCCGCTTCAATCAGAGCGTCACCAGCCTGATTGCGCAGCGCTATCCATATACTTTGCAGTTGACGATCGCAGCGCTGATCGTGGCCATTCTACTTTCCGTTCCTGCAGGAGTACGTTCGGCGCGACGCCGCGATCGCTGGGATGATCGTCTGCTCAGCGTAGTCAGCCTCTTCGGCCTTTCATTTCCAAATTTCGCCCTCGGCCCGATACTGATTTTATTTTTTGCCATCAATCTCGGACTGCTCCCCGTATCCGGTTCCGGAACTTTCGCTCACCTGGTGCTTCCCGCCATCACCATGGGCGGCGCATTGGCCGCGATCCTTACCCGCATGGTGCGCACATCCATGCTGGAAGAACTGGGCCAGGACTACGTTCGCACCGCGCGCGCCAAAGGACTTTCGGAGGGAACCGTCGTTTACCGCCACGCCTTGCGCAACGCCATGATTCCAGTCATCACCGTCCTCGGATTGCAATTCGGGGCATTGCTCGCAGGCGCGATTGTGACCGAGACCATTTTCTCGTGGCCCGGAATCGGCCGTCTGACCATTCAAGCCATCGGCAACCGGGACTATTACTTGGTGCAAGGCTGCATCTTGGCAATTGGGTTGACCTATGTGGCGGTGAATTTCCTGACAGACCTGCTGTATTCAGTGGCGAATCCGAGGATCAGGCAATAAGTATTGGCGGTTGACCGAGTCTGTGACGGTAGGCCACAGCTGTCGGACTCCTACGGGAGAACAGAACGAAGATCGCGGGCGCTGTGGAGAATTCGAATGATTTGCAGCGGCTCCTTTTCGGGATTGTAGACGATTATGTAGTTCAAATAGGGCTGCACAACCCAGAAGCGGACAGGCAGGGGAGTCAAATCTTTTCTCATTCGTCCCACGAGGGGCGAGTGGGCAAGAAAATTACAAGCGCGATAGACAGCTTCCTCAACCCGGTCGGCGGCGGTTGGATTGTCCTGCGCGATAAAGGTCCAAATTTCGAAGAGATCCGCCACAGCCTAAGGCGTGAACTGATACTTGCTCATCCCCTTTGCGGTTTGTCGGACGGTACGCGCTTCAACTCGGCGAGCCTGGACCGCACTGCATCCGCGTCAATCAATTCTCCGCGCTGGGCTGCAGCATATCCTTCGCCAATCTCAGTTTCAATTTCAGCGCGATTTTGCGCTAACCAAACTTCCTGTTCGTGGAGCATGGAAACCGCCCGCTCCACAAATTCATCTACGGTTTGGTAGGAGCCGCGCTTGACATCCTGCTTAATCAACTCTGCAAGCTCGGGCCGAAGGCGAATTTCCATGTTGATATTCTATCCTGTGCACTAAAGGGATTGTTGAAGGACAGAGCCTTACCACACGCGCCCACAAAGTAAGAGGCCTTGGTTCGTAGACGTTGTGCTTGTAGACTTCTAGCTTGTCCACCGCCGCCATCTCGTTCCGTCGGGCCGCCAGGCACAATCTGCTAGCGACAATCGGTGTCGTGCTGGTTCTCGTCTTGGTAATCTTTGCCTTGTTCGCTCCCTGGATCGCGCCCCAGGATCCCGCCCACATCGACCTGCCCACACGCCTGTCGCGTCCATCCTCCGCGCACTGGTGCGGCACGGATGAATTGGGCCGCGACATCCTCTCTCGTCTCATTTATGGTTCGCGGATTTCCATGCTGGTGGGCAGTTGCGTGGTCGCGGTTTCGCTCGCGGTAGGTCTCATCGTGGGATCGCTGGCCGGCTACTATGGCGGACGCTTCGACCGCTTCGTCAATATCGTCGTCATGAACGCTTTTCTTTCTTTCCCCGGAATTCTGCTGGCGATTGCTTTCGTGGCCTTCCGCGGCCCCGGCATCTTCAACCTCGTGCTCGCCCTCTCCCTCGGAGGCTGGGTAGGGTACGCGCGCTTGGTGCGTGCGCAAGTCCTGGCCGCGCGGGAACGCGAGTTTGTGGAAGCGGCACGTGCGTTGGGCGCAAGCGATCTGCGCGTGATCGTTCGTCATATTCTTCCCAACATTATTCAGCCCGTCATCGTGCAGGCCGCTATCGGCATGGCGGGCGCTATCCTGGCGGAAGCCACCATGAGCTTTCTCGGTCTCGGCGTGCCTCCGCCCACGGCCAGTTGGGGCGCCATGCTCAATGACGGTCGCGCTCACTTGTTCGACTCCCCTCATCTCGTCATCTTTCCTGCCCTCGCCGTGATGCTTGCGGTGCTTTCCTTCAACTTCATTGGCGATGGCCTGCGCGATTTCCTCGATCCCCGATCCCGTATCGAAGTCGGCTTGTAACCTCGCTATCCCTATGCCCTTATGAACAAAGTAAATCCTGTCCTTGACATAAATAACAATCAGCGATATTAATATTGCGATTTGTAATATGAGATTGGCAGAGAAAATTCGTTACCTGCGTGAGGTCGAGGGCTCCTTGCGCTCTCTGGGCCGCCCCATGACGCAACAGGAACTGGTTCGCGCCATCCGCAAGGAGCGCGGCAAGAGTATTAGTCAGTCCTATATTTCGCAGATAGAAAGCGGAGCGCGCCCGCATATGACGCAATCTACTCGAGGGCTGCTCGCGCAATTTTTCAAAGTGCATCCCGGATTTCTGGTGGACGACCCGGCGGACTATCACACCGAACTTACTTCCGATTTGCGCACCACGGAAGGCAAGCTGGATGTATGGCTGCTTCAAGGATCGGAGCGATTCGCCAGCGATCCCGAAGTCAGTGAAGTTCTTTTGAAAGCAGCGCGCGAGAAAGACACCCGCCGATGTTTTCTTCTGCTGGGCGCGATCCTCGATACTCCCGGCCTTGCCGAACGATTGCTGGAAGCACTCAAGCCTGATCTGCGAAAACCGGCCACGTCGCGAAGCCATCGGCGCACGGAAGAACGGAGGCGATCGAAATGACTTGGGCAGATTTTTACCTGGTCTGTTTCGCTCTGGGATTTGCCTTCAGCCTGCTGTCGTTTTTATTAGGAGGCTTGCGTTGGCATCTGCCTCTCCACACTCATCTGCATCCAGGTCATGGCGTGCATGCAGGCCATGGCTCCGCTGGTCACGGCCAAAGCGGAGGGAGCGGCCTCGACATCTCCCCGTTCAACCCGGTTACCTTGGCCGCTTTCCTGGCGTGGTTTGGTGGAACCGGATATCTGCTCACTCGCTTCTGGAGCGTCTGGTTCGTCATGGGTTTCGGAATCGCTCTGCTGAGTGGTTTGGCGGGCGCCGGATGCATATTTCTTTTTCTCAGTAAGGTGCTGACGTCGCGTGGCGAGAACCTCAATCCGGAGGACTACGAAATGATCGGAGTACTCGGCCGCATCTCCGTTCCCATTCGCGAAACCGGTACGGGAGAAATTATTTACTCCCAGGGAGGCACACGCCGAACTTGCGGAGCCCGCGCAGAAAATCACGCAGCGATCGCTAAGGGGAGCGAGGTGCTAGTGACACGATACGAGAAAGGCATTGCCTACGTGCGTCCATGGGACGAGATGAGCGGCGAGAAGCCTGCTGTCGACATGGATGGCGGCGATTCCGAGTAAATTAATTCGGCTTTCAACGGATTTGTGAGGAGGAGGATATATGTTCGGCATGCCAACTGTAATTTCCATTTGGATTTTCGTGGGGTTAATGGTCCTGGCTGTGATGCTCCTCATGAGCATGTTAGCCAGGCTGTATAGAAAAGCCGGGCCGCATGAAGCGTTGGTGGTGTATGGCTTCCGCGGCACGCGTGTAGTCAAAGGACACGGCACCATCATCTTTCCCATGATTGAAAACTGCCGCGGCCTTTCGCTGGAACTGATGTCATTCGATGTGGCGCCACAGCAGGATCTCTACACCAAGCAGGGTGTCGCGGTCACCGTCGAGGCGGTGGCGCAGATCAAAGTGAAGTCGGATACCGAATCCATTCTGACCGCATCCGAGCAATTTCTGACCAAGACTGATCAGGAGCGCGAGGGACTGATTCGCCTGGTGATGGAAGGACATCTGCGCGGCATCATCGGCCAACTCACGGTGGAAGAAATCGTAAAGCAGCCAGAGATGGTTGCTGATCGCATGCGTTCCACCTGCGCCGATGACATGAACAAGATGGGCCTGGAAGTAATCTCGTTCACCATCAAGGAAGTTCGCGACAAGAACGAATACATCACCAACATGGGCAAGCCCGATGTCGCGCGCATCAAGCGCGACGCGGATGTAGCCACTGCCGAAGCCGATCGTGATACGGCGATCAAACGCGCGCTGGCGCAACGGGAAGCGGCCGTGGCCAAGGCGCAAGCCGATCAGGAGCGAGTGCTGGCCGAAACACTTTCTATGGCCAAGCAGGCCGAATCACAGCGCGATCTCGAGATCAAGAAAGCGCAATATCTCGAAGTCACCAAACGTCAACAGGCGCAAGCCGACAAAGCCTACGACATTCAAACCAACATCATGCAGCAGCAGGTCGTGGCTGAGCAGGTGAAGGTGCAGCAGGTTGAAAAAGAACAGCAGGTCAAGGTCCAGGAGGCCGAGATCAATCGTCGCGAAAAGGAATTGGTCGCGACTGTGCTGAAGCAGGCCCAGGTCGAGCGTCAACGAATCGAAACCCTGGCCGCGGCAGAAAGGCAGCGCCTTGTGGCGGAAGCCGAAGGTCATGCGTCTGCGATTCGCGCTCAGGGTGAAGCTGAAGCAGAAATCATCTTCAAAAAAGGCGAGGCGGAAGCGAAAGCGATGAACGTTAAGGCTGAGGCCTATCAGGAATACAACCAGGCCGCAGTCGTCGACAAGCTGCTTACCGGATTGCCGGAGGTAGTTAGGGCGCTGGCCAGTCCGCTGGCCAACGTGGACAAGATCACCATCGTCTCCACCGGAAATGGCGATGCCGCCGGCATGAACAAAATTACGGGCGACATTGCCAAGATGGCGGCGCAAGTGCCGGCACTGTTTGAAACACTTTCCGGAATGAGTATGCACGAACTGTTCTCCAAAGTGCGCCTCATCGGGGACCACGCACCGAAGCCGGATGTACTTCCACCAACTGCCAACGACAACAAAGGCGCAGCCGCAGCATAAATTGGGATGGGGCGGGCTGGTGCTCGCCCCTTGTTTCTTTTGAGGAATTTTGCCGTAGAGGATTTCGATATGAACAAACCATCGATGCAAATCGGTCTGGGGATCGCGCTGGGCGCGGGTATCGGCGCCGCCGTAGCCGTCGCTCTCGGTACCGGAGGCTTTTGGCTGGCCGTGGGCATCGCGGTTGGAGTCGCGATCGGCGCCGCCATGTCACGCAACAAGTCTAAGACCAAAATCCTAAGCACCAACGATTGAAAGAAGGGAGTTCACCATGGCACTACTAGAGCGAGTCTCAACATTAGTCCGAGCCAATCTTAACGACCTGATCGACAAGGCTGAGCATCCGGAAAAAATGATCAAGCAGGTAATCATCGACATGCAGAACCAGCTACTGCAAGTCAAGACGCAGGTGGCCATTGCCATCGCCGATCAGCATTTGCTGGAACAGAAGCAGAAAGAAAATGGAGACAAAGTGTCGGAATGGATGCGCAAGGCCGAACTGGCCGTGGACAAGAAACAAGATGACCTGGCCCGCGTCGCTCTCCAACGCGTGGAGAGTTGCCGCGATTTGAGTGATGGCTTCGGCCAGCAAGTCACCGACCAGAAAGCGCAAGTAGAAAATCTCAAGACGGCCTTGCGTCAACTGGAACAGAAACTCACCGAGGCGCAGGCCAAAGCCGATTTGCTGATCGCGCAGCATCGACGCGCCCGTGCGGTGGGTAAAGCGAGCGACGCTAAGCTTGCCATCGGCGATAATTCCAAAGCGGCAACGTTCGATCGTATGAAGCGCAAAGTCGCGCACAGCGAAGCTATGAGCCAGGCCAAATCCGAAATTGCCGTCGATAACGTGGAAGAGCGTCTGGCTGCTCTAGAAAAAGAAGACCGCATTGAGCAGTTGCTGGTGGAGTTGAAAGCCAAGCGGGGAGCCTAGTGGGTGTCTCTCCGAGCGCGTGTGCGCAAATTGAAATAATGTTCCACATGGAACATTTGTACGTGCATTGCTGTACGTACAGGAATATCCAAATGCAGGCTGGAAGGACGTGAAGCATTACGGTTTAACTGCGCGCAGACCACGGGAAGCAGGATCGCGTCGTCCGGCAGACTGAGGCAAATCATGGCTGAACAGGTCGGGCGGGTGCGGCTGATCGGGATAGGACTGGGCATTGCGGTTCTTATAGCCGCGTTATTGTGGAAACGCCTGTTGCGTTGATGCCCTGGTTCTCGGTGATGCGCTATCGCGGCCTACAGCCGTGAGTGAATGTAATGGGCTAGCTCCAATACATCCTAGTTTGCGCTGTCCCTCTTCCACACGTAGAAATTTCTTTCGTCGACCAGCGTTTCGATTGAGAATCCTTCCGAAGTCGAGGCGCGATGCACGGCAGAACGCAGGTTGGCGAGTCCAATTCCGCCTACGTCAGCAAGTGGGATTTCGAGAGCCGAACCGGCAGACGCTATCTTCAACTCTTGAAGGATTCCTTTAACCAGATCGTGGTGCTTGCCCCGTCTGCCTCTATCGAGGTCTCCAACTGACACTCGACGGTATGTCAAGACAGGTTGTGGAGTGTTGACCTTTTTTTCCTTTGACATCGTTCCTCCCTCCGGCACCGCAGATGCTACCAGAGCTTCAATGCTACGACAATTATATGTTTGCACTGGAACGCGTGTACCGTAGCACGGTTGTTTTGTGCAACATGTACGGCACTTTACCGAGTGCCAGAGGTACGCTCACGAAGGCTGTGGAAGAACGGGGGTGCCGGTTGACGAAAGATGTTCCGTGGCAGGAGTCGTACAAGGCTGCAATGCTCGAACGTGACGAGCGCAAACTGCTTAAAAAAATCGAAGATGCTCACGCAGCCATACAACAACGCATTGAGGAATTAAAACTGGGAAGCAACCACGAACGGAGCTCTGGGGAAAGGCAGGCCATCGCCGACGCGCTGCATAGTCTTCGAACCATTCAAAGGCTCGCATCCAGATCATCCGCTGAAGCCAGCAGCCAGGGTGGCAAGCGACTCAGGGATGGACAGACATCATGAAACATATGTGCCGACGGTTTCTCACGCCATCACGACGTAGCCGACAGCTTACTTGGCAGGAACTCTTTCCTCATGCCCGAATTGTCACGGATCCGACGAAGCTCGCGCTGTTAAATGCCGAAGTTGCGAACCGAAAACAAAAGGAAGAAGCAAAATTGAAAGCGCAGTTGACGAGCGATGCTGGGCCTTATGACTTATCCCGTTCGTGTCACTTGAACGTGCATCGTGAGAATGCCTTGATGCCGCCGGTCATGCGCTTGAGGGATTAGGGGTCCTTCGACTTCGCCGCAGTTTCCGCTTTGCGAAGCTGCCGATCCGCTCAGGATTACAAGCCTTCATAAAGGCACGCGGGCGGGGGCGCCCGCGGCACACTTACAGAGGCTAAATCTAGGCGGTGGCTTTGACCGTTAGCGGTGGGGACTCTTCGGCGTTTTTGGCGTCCAGTTCCAATTGCTCCTGGCCGCTCAGGACTGTGACCCGTCCGCGATAAGTCTTCAGGTGGCGTTGCGCGGTCTCAAAGGCTTCTTGTGCTTTGTTCAAACTCTTGCCGACGTTTTCAAAGTGATTCTGGAAATAATCGAAAGACTTTTGCGCTTTAGCCAGTTCAAGGCGGCT
>MNGW01000040.1 GCA_001918935.1 Acidobacteriales bacterium 13_1_40CM_3_55_5
ACCACTGAACTCATTGGCGAGCCTCTGCTGTTGGTGCGCGGGACGGACAGAAAACTACGTGGCTTCTACAACGTGTGCCGTCATCGTGCTGGCCCTCCCGCCGTAGGATGCGGCTCCTGCAAACTTTTTCGCTGCGGCTATCACGGTTGGACCTATGGACTGGACGGCTCGCTGATCCACGCCACTGAGATCGAGGGGGTGGAGGGATTTCGTTCCGAAGATTTTGCCCTCGCCCCGGTTCGGACGGAAGAATGGTTCAATCTGGTCTTCGTCAATCTCGATCCAGACGCCCCGCCTTTGCGCGAAAGTCTAGACGAGTTGCCGCAACAAACCGCAAAATTTCCCTTCGAAAAAATGAAGTTGTTTGAACGCCGAACCTACGACATGAAGTGCAACTGGAAAACATATGTTGATAACTACCTCGAGGGCTATCACCTGCCCAGCGTGCATCCTGCGCTCAACCGCGAACTGGATTTCAATGCTTACACGGTCGAGCCCTATGGCAGGCATGTGCGGCAGTTCAGTCCGATCCGCGGGGCCCAGCCTGGCGATGCGACATCGCGTCGCTACCCGGAGGCACGGGAAGACCTGACCACCGAATACTTTTGGATTTTTCCCAACTGGATGCTGAACTGCTACCCGGACAATGTGTCGCTGAACATCGTGTTGCCGGTGGAACCCGAGCGCTCGCTGGCAATCTTCGAGTGGTATTTACAAGAAAAAGATCACGGCGCTCCGGCGGCGAAGGCTTCAGTGGAGTTCAGCGACCAGATCCAGATAGAGGATGTCAGCATCTGCGAAGCAGTGCAGAAGAATCTGAGGTCGCGGAGCTACGCCCGCGGGCGGTTCAGTGTGACGCAGGAAAAGGGAGTGCACGCTTTTCACAGGATGTATTCGGAAGTCATGGGAGAAAGCACTGAGTGAAACGCCATGTTTCACTAACAAAGCCATGATGGTTTTTGTAGGCACTACTTCGTTCCACTTCTTAAGATGATGCTGAATGTCGTGCTTCCCACCTTTGTTGACAGCAAGATGGGGCACCTCGAGTGATCTTAGATATACTTCGCCAATCGGCACTTACCCGATCGGAGGACCAACCGTGTTGAAAGATGCAGCACTTGTTCCGTACATCCCAGTCAGCGACGTGGCACGAGCCCGCAGGTTCTACGAACAGAAGGTCGGATTAAAACCCAAGGAAGAATACGCCGGCGGTGTGATTTACGAATGTGGCAAGGGTTCATGGGTCTTCATGTACCCGTCAGCGGGAGCGGGCACGTCGAAAGCCAGCACGGCATTTTGGTCGGTTGAGGACGTGGCGGCGGAAGTCCGCGAACTGAAGGCGAGAGGCGTGGTCTTCGAGGAATACGACATGCACGGGATCAAGACCGTGAACAGCATCGCCACTGCAGGCGGTGCAAAGACGGCGTGGTTCAAAGACAGCGAGGGAAATATTTTGGCCATCAGTCAAAGGCTTTGAGCGTAACCCGGCTTCTCGACCAATCGAGAGCACGCAACGGGTCTGTAAGGGCATTTCAGTGTCTGTCGCAGGCGCTCGAAGGGCGCGACTTTAATCTCTAGGGTTTTGCTTACATCGCAAGGAACCTAACCTATGAACAAAATAAACTTCTGGGCCGTCATCGTGGCGGCGGTTGTAGCGTTTGTGCTGGGAGCGCTTTGGTACGGTCCTTTTTTGTTCGGCAAGGCATATCTCGAAGTGCGCGCCGTGAACCCGGCCGCCATTGCCGATATGAGGCCGCCGGCTTGGGAGCTCGTCGGTGAGTTTGCCAAGAATCTTGTCGTCGCCTTCGTGATCGCTTACTTTGTCGTGCGTCTTGGCGTCGGCGACTGGAAGAGTGCGCTGCAGCTTGGACTCTGGATCTGGGTTGGGTTTCAAGCCATGCTTCTGATGGGCGCCGTCCTTCATGAACACATGCCCTGGACGCTCTACGCCATCCACGCCGGGGACGCACTGGTGAAGACACTGCTCATGACCGTGATACTCGGCGTCTGGCGCAAGTAAAAATTGTCGTTGGGGTTTTCGCAATACCACCCGAAACTCGAAGGACATGAAAAAGAAAAGCGGACAACAGCCATGATAAAGCAACGCGAACGACCAAACATGGACGACAGGCTCCGATTCTTCGAGCATGAGGGGCACCGGATTTTGCTGGTCGATCTATCCCATTGCACGGCTCGTGAAGTTGAAGAAATTACCCGCAGAGTTCCCGATTACGTCACCACTCAACCACTCGGCTCGACCCTGATACTTACGGATTTTGGAGGAGCCTCGTTTGACAGGGATACCCTCATCGCCATGAAAGAAACCGCCGTATTCGATAAGCCATATGTAAAGAAATCGGCCCTTTTTTTCAAGACATCTCCAAACAATCGCCGACGGGGAAATCGCGAACCTTACCATAGAGGCTGGCGATGCGAAGAAGTCTGCTGAGGGTGCAGCCGATGCGGCATCACGCGCCAAGGCATTTGCGGATGAAGCGAGTACTGTGGCTGGCGTTGCGATAGGTAAGTCTAAGGCAGCAGAAGATGCTTCCGAACACGCTCTAGCTCTTGTGCGGAGAACAGAGAGATACGCCGCTTGGCGGACAATCTCCGACAAACAGGCTGGCATCATCGTCAAGCATCTTGCGTCGTTACAAGGCCATACCTTGAATATGTTCGTCTTTACCGACGAACCTGAAACCGCTGGATACGCCGAACGGCTTGGCACAGTCCTAGCCAAAGTCATGCAAGTCACGTTTTCGCCGTATCCAGGGAAATTGCTTCCTCCGCCCGGACTGAGGTTTGTCGTTGGTAAAGATCGCGAGAAGGACTTCGCGCTTGTCGTAGAAGCGCTGGACATGGCTGGCGTTGAGAAGGCGGCCGCATTAAAGAAAGCAGCGGTACACCAAGCGCCAGATGATGATATAGAAATTGACGTTGGAGGAAGACACTGATCGAAACAAGCCCAAGGCGTGAGGATTGTCAGCGTTACGGCCTGTGCAAGCGAAACGGCACTACTACCCGCCCCGTATCTGAGTTGGAAACTTAACGATTTTGGCGTATAAAAGTTAGTTGCGGCGGCACGCGTCGTCTTCTTCCTTCCCGTGCGGCAACAACTCTAATTCAGGAGCTCGAGCGTCCAATGTCCAGCCTGTCTACCACCCATGCCTCCAAGGGAGGGCTGGAGGGAGTAGTAGCAACCACTTCCAGCATCTGCTACATCGATGGAGACCAGGGAGTTTTGGCCTATCGTGGTATCGATATCCACGAACTTGCGGACAATTCCAATTTCGAGGAAACTTGCTACCTCTTGTGGTTTGGCCGGCTGCCCAAACGCAATGAACTGAAAGAGCTTCGCGATCGTTTGGCAGAAGAGCGCAAGCTGGACGCCTCCATCCTCAGTCTGATGCGCATGGCTCCCAAGCACGTCCTGCCCATGGACGTGCTGCGCACCGCAGTTTCAGCTCTGTCTTTCTACGATCCCGACGGAAAAAACAATGATCGCCAAGCCAATGTGAACAAGGCCATCCGCTTAACTTCGCAGATTGCCATGATCGTAGCCGCCTATGACCGCATTCGAAAAGGAAGCAATGTGGTCGAGCCTGACCGATCTCTGTCACATGCCGCAAACTTCCTGCTGATGCTGAACGGAACTCAACCTTCCGCTACTGCCGAGCGCGCCTTGGATATCGCTCTCATCCTGCACGCGGATCACGAACTCAACGCATCCACATTCGCTGCCCGAGTCACGGCAGCAACTCTTTCCGATATGCACTCCGCAGTTACATCCGCGATCGGCGCGCTAAAGGGACCGCTGCATGGCGGCGCCAATGAAGCTGTGTTCCAAATCCTGGAGGCCATCGATAGTTCCGGCGCTGATCCGGTGGAATACGTGAAGGGAATGCTGGCCCAAAAAAAGAAGATTCCTGGCTTCGGGCATCGTGTGTACCACACCGAAGATCCGCGGGCCACTCACCTTCGCAAGATGTCGCGCGATCTGGGTCAATCCAGTGGCCAAGCCAAGTGGTTTGAGGCATCCAAAAGGATCGAAGAATTTGTAAAGGCCGACAAGAAACTCAATGCCAACGTAGACTTCTATTCCGCTTCGACCTATCACGCTCTTGGCATTGACGTCGATCTGTTTACACCCGTGTTTGCCGTTTCACGTGTAAGCGGTTGGACGGCCCACGTCATCGAACAACTCGAGGACAATCGGCTCATCCGTCCCCGGGCGGACTACATTGGCCCAGCCTATCCGCAGCATTACGTGCCTATGCAGCAGCGGTAGGGAAGTCTCAGCAAAACAATCTTGTCATCGGTTAACCATTCGTGGTCCACGTGTGTCTGGACTGCACCTGGTGGAGGCCTATGAAAATGTTGCCCAGAGCATAGGCCCGGTCACTTTCGAACGTAACTTTGAAGACCATGAAGGTTCGAGATATCATTAGGCTGTTGCAGCGGGACGGTTGGTTCCTCAAGGCTACCAGAGGCAGCCATCGTCACTATAAGCATCCAGTCAAACCGGGACGTGTGACGTTGCCGGGGCATGCAAACGACGATCTGCCTGGTACTTTGAATAGTGTTTTGAAGCAAGCAGGTTTAAAGCGATGAACTATGTGGTCATCTTCGAAAAGTCAGCAACAGGATGGGGCGCGTACGTTCCTGATCTCCCGGGTGTAATAACAACCGGTAAAACCAAGGAGGAAGCACAGGACTTGATCCGCGAGGCCATCGAATTGCATCTGGAAGGCTTGCGCGAAGACAATTTGCCGATTCCTGAACCGAGCGTCTCGGCCGAGGTTGTCACTGTTTCTGCTGGCCGTTAATCCCTACCCGCCCGAAAAAACTGCTCCGATGAACTTGATGTTTGGTTTGTCCTGCAGTCACCGCAGCAAAGCGTAAAATAAGTAATGAAGCTCATGCGCCGGGTTTACTTCGACAATAACGCCTCCACGCCCGTCCTCTCCGAGGTCTTCGACGCCATGCGTCCCTACTTCGGTGAGCACTTCGGCAACGCGTCCTCCATCCACCATCATGGACAGGACACGCGTGCAGCCGTTGAGCGAGCCCGCGAGTCGCTGGCGACGCTTGTAGGATGTCGTCCGTCCGAGATCGTGTTTACCAGCGGTGGCACCGAAGGCGACAACCTGGCTATCTTCGGACTCGCCCGCTCCGGCGACCACGTTATTTCTTCGACCATCGAACATCACGCCGTGCTGAATGCCTGCAAGCACCTGGAAGAGATGGGATGTGAAGTCACTTATATTCCGGTGGACGGCAGTGGACAGGTTGATCCCGACGATGTCCGCCGGGTGCTGCGTGCGAATACCAGGCTCATCACCATTATGATGGCCAACAATGAAACCGGCGTCCTCCAGCCAGTAGAGGAGATCGGGAAAATTGCTGCTGAAGCGGACGTCTACTTTCACACCGACGGAGTACAGGCAGCAGGGAAGGTGCCTCTCGATGTCAATCGCATCGGCTGCGACCTGCTTTCCATCTCGGGCCACAAGATGCACGCGCCGCAGGGGGTTGGCGCACTTTATGTCCGGAAGGGAACTCTGCTGCAGCCGATGTTGTATGGCGGACGTCACGAGCGTTCCCGCCGTGCCGGCACAGAAAACGTTCCAGGGATCGTCGCTCTTGGCAAAGCCGCGGAGTTAGCCCAGGAAACTTTTCAGCGCGGCGATGACAAGACGATGGCAGCGTCTCGCGACCGCATCCAACAGACAATTCTGGAGAATGTTGAAGCAACAGGACTGAACGGTGAGGGTGCGGCCCGCGTTCCCAACACCACGAATATCTATTTCGAGTATATCGAAGGCGAGGCGTTAGTCATCGCGCTTGACCTCAAGGGCCTCGCAGTCTCTACGGGCGCGGCCTGTTCCTCAGGCGCAATCGAACCTTCGCATGTGCTCACCGCTATGGGCCTACGCCCGGATCGTGCGCGCGCCAGCATTCGTTTCAGCCTGGGAAAGCAAAATACGCCGGAAGAAGTCGATTTCGCTCTCGATCTTGTCCCCCAAACCGTATCCCGCCTGCGAGAACTGTCCCCGGTTTACAATAAGACAACGGTCAGCAGTTAGCTGGGTTTTGGATTTGAAAGCTGAGTGCTGAGTGCTGAATGCCGCCTTCCAAGACCATCGCCGTCGCCATGTCGGGGGGAGTTGACTCCTCCACCGTCGCAGCCATGCTGCGCGCCGAAGGCCATCGGGTTATCGGCCTAACTATGCAGCTATGGAATCAGCGCCGTCTCGCCGGCCATACCGGCATGCCGGAGACAGTTCAGGGCCGCTGTTGTTCTCTCGATGATGTTTACGATGCCCGTCGCGTAGCCGAAACTCTCGGCATTCCTTACTACGTGGTCAATCACGAGGACCGATTCGAGCGTGACGTGGTGCGTCCCTTTGTCGAGGAATATCTCTCCGGGCGGACTCCGATCCCGTGCAGCTTGTGCAACAATCACTTGAAGTTTGATCAGCTTCTGATTGTGGCCCAACAAATTGGCGCAGACGCTCTTGCTACTGGTCACTATGCGCGTGTGGAGTTCGATCAGGCTTGCGGGCGCTGGCTGCTGAAGCGTCCCGCCGACCGCTCCAAGGATCAGACATATTTCCTGTTCGGACTCACCCAGGAGCAGCTCAGCCGCACTCTGTTTCCCTTGGGAGAAATGACTAAGCCCGAAGTTCGCGATCTGGCGCGCCATCACGGACTCGCTCTCGCCGAGAAGCCGGATTCGCAGGAAATTTGTTTCGTCCCGGGCGGCGACTACAAGAACTTTCTTGACGCCTACCTTGCTGAGCAGGGCGATGCCTTGCCCGACACTGCTGGCGAACTCGTGACCACCGATGGCAACGTCATCGGCGAACACGGTGGAATTCATCATTTCACGGTCGGGCAGCGCAAGGGACTTGGCGTGGCTACCGGTTCGCCACTGTACGTAATTCAGATCAAGGGAGACACGCGCCAAGTGGTCGTAGGCAACCAGGAGGATCTTTACTGCAAGACGATGCGCGTAAAGAAAATAAACCTGATTTCGGTGGCGGACCTAAGCGAGCCCATGCGAGTTCAGGTGAAGATCCGGCATCGTCACGATCCGGCGTCAGCCCAGCTCGAAGTCTCGGGTGCTGATGAAATGACGATTACTTTTGATCAGCCGCAGCGTGCCGTTACTCCTGGACAGGCGGCTGTCTTCTACGATGGGGATGTTGTCGTCGGCGGTGGATGGATCGCCTAGATGAACATTTCGTCTTGCGGGACGCCAGCCCCCCGCCGCCGTCGTTTGCTGCTCAAGAAAAATTCCAATCCGGTAGACACGCCTTTCATCAACCCCGAAAGTTGGCGGACTGGCGAGACGACCGTCTTATGGACCATGTCGGTCGTCTCCTCGACGCGATCCATAGTGCGGTTGAGCAACTCATCGGCACGAATTACTTGAAGCCGGGCCCGATCAATAACATCATTCACAGTCGCGTCGAGCCGCTCGATTTGGCTGCGAACCAGGGTGCTGGCCTCGCTCACATTCTCCACGGCTATTTCGACCTTGGGTCGCAGCTCCACCAGCATGGAGTGCGCTACTTCAACCGTGGGCAGAACCTTGGTCTTTACCTCCGCAGCCAATGACTCCATCCGCGCGGTGCTTTTGCGCACCGCCAGGTACATAGCCACCAGAATGCCTGCCTGCAGCACCACCGCTGCCGCAGTAATGGCAATCGAGATTGTCAGCAGGTTTTCCATAAATGTCGCGTTACAGATTTTTCGAGCCGCCGCCTTCCGCAGCCGTGGTTTCGTGGTATGCCTGCCGTCCTGCTTCGTACGCAGACCGGAATTGCTCCTTCTGCTGATTCAGGACATCGCGGCCACGATCCACCCAATCCGACGCCTGCTCACGAGCTTGCCGAGCCCGATTGCGTAAAACCTCACGCCCTTCTTCAGCTTTTGAACGCAGCGCATCCCGAGTTTCGTTACCCGGACGCGGCGCATAAAGTATTCCAACCAGCGCGCCAAAACCCAGTCCTGCGAGAAACCAGCCAAAACTATTGCTATCTCTGTCAGACATAACTGAACCTCCAGCAATAACTGCCAACTAATCGGATGGTAGCATCCGCTCTAGCGAAATACAATTCAGCCGCCTCGTAAGGGATGGGTGGAGTGGTGTGTGGACTGCCGGATTCAGCCCAGAATGGGATGAGGCACTTCGTTCGTGAAAATCCCTATCCTTCGCTTTCTGAGGTCAAATGGACTTGTTAGGATTCCCAGCCCGCGAGACAATGTCATGCGCACGGGGAGGCGTTTGTGTCGGATATGAAGTATCGGCAGCACGGCTACCAGGATCACGGCGAAAAACGGCAGAAGGAAGAATCCAGAGAGAAGCCGGCGAGAGACGAAAACTTCGGTCCACGTCGGCTTCAGATGCCTGGCACGCGCGCGGTTTCCCGATGCGCTCAGTGCGGAACTGTCCTGCCATCACTCGGCGAACCCCCGCAGCAGTGTCCTAAATGCGGCTTCGCACTTCACTCTTGCAAGCAGTGTACGTACTTCGACCCGTCGAGCCGGTTCGAGTGCACCCAACCCATTCCCGCCCGCATTCCGCGCAAGGATGAAGTCAATGAATGTACGTTTTATTCCATCCGCGTCATGATCGAGAAAGAAACTTCTACGCCCAGCGCTTTGCGTCCCACCGATGCCCGCCAGGCTTTTGAAAATCTGTTCAAGAAGAAATAACCGGCGCCTACGGTTTCAATGTCGGACGCAACACAACCTCACTGGTGAAAGACTGTGGCGACTGGGTTACGAGCATTTCCACTACGTGTGCCACATCGTCTGGTTGCAGCATCTTTCCAGGATCTTTGCCCGCGTGTGGACTTAATTCGGTTTGCGTCGATCCTGGGCAAACCACCGATACTCTTATGTTGTGTGCGCGCAATTCTTCCGCCACCGAGTAGCTCAATCCATTCAAGCCCCATTTGGACGCGGCGTACGCCGCCCCATTGGGCAGCGCATTCTTTCCCGCGATAGAAGAAAT
>MNGW01000105.1:0-4354 GCA_001918935.1 Acidobacteriales bacterium 13_1_40CM_3_55_5
GAGCCGTGAAGATATTTACTCAGGGGCTGTCTAGAGAGGTCGGGAGCCGGGGCATCACGGTCAACAACGTACAGCCGGGTCCGATCGACACGGATTTGAATCCTGCCGCGGGCGATTGGGCGGTACCGCAGAAGGCCGCCACAGCACTCGACCGCTATGGGCACGTTGAGGAGGTCGCTGCGCTGGTCTCATTTGTCGCCGGTCCGGAGTCCTCGTACATTACCGGAGCGAATCTTACCGTGGATGGCGGAATGAATGCCTGAACGAACGCACCCTTTACTCGTAAGAGATACGCAGATGAGACGCAGGCGGCCGCTCGCTGAAAATCTCTCGACCATCATATTGAGGGCTGAGCAGGAGTAGAAAGGAGAAACCAAAACATGAAAGAAAAGCAGGTCAAGCTTCCAGGGCCAGATCATCCGATTTCCATCCAGCGCAATCCCGCTCGCGTTGTCGTGTCCGTCGCGGGCCGTGTGGTCGCCGATGCCCGCAACGCCCTGACTCTACGCGAAGCGGCGTATCCTCCCGTTCGATACATTCCCGGTGAGGACGTTGATTTTTCCCAATTGGAACGGACGGATCACGCTACCTACTGTCCTTACAAAGGCGATTGCAGCTACTACAGCGTTCCCGCTGGAGGAAAGAAGTCCATCAATGCGGTGTGGTCATACGAGGATCCGTTTCCTGCTGTTGTGCAGATCAAGGGGCACGTTGCGTTCTATCCCGACGGGGTAGATGAAATAGCAGAGCAGCTCCCAACGTGAAGAAAGATTGACGACACGCAATACATATTAAGTGGAGGAAGGTGTCCAATGGCTAACGTGGTGAAGAAACACACCATCTCTTCTGAGCTAGCACAGAAAATGGTGGATGAAGCGGTGGCGAAAGCCAGAGAACTTGGCGTTAGCGAGAACGTAGCGATTCTCGATGACGGGGGCAATCTCAAGGCATTCAGCCGGATGGATGGCGCCCCGATTCTGTGCATCGAGATTGCGCAGAACAAGGCTTACACAGCTCTGTTCGGCGTCTCCACGCAGGACTTTTTCAACTTTATCCAAGGCGATCCGTCGCTTTTGGCCGGCATGCCCACCCTTGCGCGTGTGGCGGCGTGGGGAGGAGGATTTCCCATTAAGCTGGACGGAGAAATTGTCGGGGCGATCGGGCTGAGCGGGGCGCCCACGGTGCAGAATGACGTCGATTGCGCGAGAGCGGCCCTGGCGCTCGTATCCGATGCGGTCCTGGTGGACTGAATTGGTAACCGGAGAACTGTTCGTTCGAATCGCAGGTAAGAGAAATGGCTGCCCTTCGTAACAAAATTGCATTGGTGACTGGAGCGTCACGGGGAATTGGGCGCGCCACTGCATCGGCGCTTGCGGCGGCCGGGGCGCACGTCCTAGCTCACTACGGCCGTTCCGTGCAGGACGCGGAATCTCTCGTTGCCGACATCCGTTCAAAGGAGGGACGCGCGGATGCCATCAGGGCGGACCTCGGAGCTCCGGAGGGAGCAACCCTCCTGGCAAGGGAAGTTCGCTCCATCGTCGGCAAGCGATTGGATGTGCTCGTGTCCAACGCCGGTATCTCCAAAGCTGCAACTATCAGGGATCATATGGTGGAGGATTTTGACAATCTCTTTGCGACGAATGTGCGCAGTCCGTTTTTTCTGGTGCAGCAACTCCTGCCCGTCCTCGGTGAAGGCTCGAACATCATTGTGATCTCTTCGATTGGGGCGCACGCCGTAGTTGGGAAGCCCGGTCTGGACAACCCTTCGATCCTTGCCTATGCCTCGACCAAAGGAGCATTAGAGACTCTGGTCAAAAACTGGGCTGCGATTCTTGGGCCCCGAGGTATCCGCGTAAATGCAGTTGCGCCCGGTGTGATCGACACGGACATGTCGAATTTCACGAAGAGCGAGGCAGGTCAGGAGGTGACGCTTGGAATGCAGGCATTGAAACGGATCGGCAAACCGGAAGATGTTGCGGATGTAGTCGCGTTCTTGGCGTCAGACGCGGCCAGATGGATCACGGGAGCGAGCATTCCGGTGGACGGTGGGTCGAAGCTTTAAGCAACTAACATCTTGCGAGAGAATTGGAGGAAATGAGGGATGAGTGAGAAGATCGAACCGAGAAATAAAGCTCTTGTTCTAGAAGCTTTTGACACTCTGTTCAACAAACGGGACTACGTAGCGGCCGAGCGCTACTGGTCCTCTCACTACATTCAACACAGCGCTCATATCGCACCTGGTCGGGAAGGCCTGTTCAATCTCATCAAGAGCCTTCCGCCAACGCTCAAGTATGAGCCAGGAACGATCGTGGCTGAGGGAGACCTCGTGATCGTGCACGGGCGATTTAGCGGTTTCGGTGCTCCTGTGAATTGGATTGCCGCAGATATTGTGCGCATTCAAAACGGAATCCTGGTCGAGCATTGGGACGTCATTCAGGATGAAGCAACGGAAGAACAGTCGATAAGCAAGCAGCCCATGTTCGGAACTACATTCCCGACCTACGCTTGAAAAAGAACAAGTCTGGACGGTAGGCTCCAAAGCCGCTCGATCTCGGTTTTCTCGGTGCAAACTGAAGACAAAAGCTTGGGTGCCGTTTCTGAGACGGCACCCGTGGTTCAGTGACAGCTTGATCGATGGTCCGTTTACGCAACCGCGTCCTTTCTGGGCGCTGACGCTGTTTGCTTCGCAGCCCCTTTCCCCAGGAAGTTCATCAGTTGGGAGTTTACTTCGTCCGCGTGTGTCCAGGTTACGCAGTGCGGCCCATCCTTCACCACGAACAAGCGGGCTCCCTTGATCAGCTTGGCGGTCCGCTGTCCCGCTGCGGTAATCGGCACAATCCGGTCTGCATCGCCGTGAATGACCAGCGTGGGGACGTCGATGCGTTTGAGGTCTTCGCGAAAATCTTCATGCCAGGTCGGCACACAGGCAAGACTCGCCGTGGCAGAAGCGCCGGCAGCAGTGTTCCAGCTAGCCTGGACCGCCTGTTGGCTGACGCGCTTACCCAAGAGAAGATCCGTGTTGTAGAAATTCTTGAAGAAGTCGGTGAAGAACGCGTAACGATCTGCGACGATCGCTTTCTGGATGCCTTCGAAGACAGAACCGTCCACGCCCTCCGGGTTGTCGGTCGTTTTCAGCAGGAACGGTGGGACCGCCGAGATGAACACCGCCCTGCTCACGCCTTTCGACCCGTGTTTCCTCACGTAGCGCGCTATTTCGCCCCCGCCCATTGAAAAGCCAACGAGCGTGAAATCACGCAATTTGAGGTGCGTCACGAGCTTGTGCAGATCCTCGGCGAAAGTATCGTAGTTGTACCCAGTTGTTGGCTGACTCGACTTGCCAAACCCCCTGCGGTCATAGGTGATGACACGGTAACCCGCAGCGAGAAGCACCGGAACCTGCTTCTCCCAGGAAGCTCCGCTCAGCGGATATCCATGGATCAGGACTACGGGATCACCCGAGCCATGATCTTCGTAATAAAGTTCGATCTCGCCGGAGTTTTCCTTACCGACATTAACGTATGGCATTGCGATTCTCCTTGTCTCTTATTTATTTCTGAGGTGTATGAGTTGAGGGTTGACGGTGATTGCGATTGCAGAAAAATCGAGACTCCCGGGTGCGCCCCTGGGCCTAGGTGACGCGTAGACCTCAAGGTTACATCTGCTGCTGGTACCAGCGCAACCGGATCACGCCGGCCTCCAGGTCGACTCGTCACTGGTTCCGAGTGAATGCTGCGATGCCTGCAACTTCTTCCATTCGCCGTAGGACAGCCGAGAAATCCTCTTCATCATGGTGTGCCAGCTCATCTGAATTGACGCGAAATGCTGCTTCCGTTGCCGGCATCGGAATATGCTCTTGTGCGGCCGCGTTCAGGATCAACTGAAAATCCTTGTTCATCAGGCGGAGTGGAAACTGCGGACTGTAATCGTTGACCGCCGTCCTCGCCAGCTTTCCCACATGAGCCGGAGCGATCACAGCCGTCTTTGATAAGACTTCGAG
Source organism: Acidobacteriales bacterium 13_1_40CM_3_55_5 (assembly GCA_001918935.1). Classification (GTDB taxonomy): domain Bacteria; phylum Acidobacteriota; class Terriglobia; order Terriglobales; family Acidobacteriaceae; genus 40CM-3-55-5. The sequence continues at coordinate 3,998 of MNGW01000105.1, forward strand.
CAATCGCTTGCGATCGAGACCAGTTTTTTCCCCAAGGGCTACAGCCTCAGCGATGGCCTGCATGCCAACACCCAACATCGTGTTGACCACCAACTTCATCGCTGTTCCGGCGCCAGGACCGCCTAGAAGAAAGTATTGTTTCGCGACCGCCTGGAATATTGGCTCAGCGGTGCGGAACAATTCTGCGTTGCCACCCACCAGCAGCGTAAGATTTCCTTCTTCGGCGGAAGTGGTGCTGCCTGAGATGGCGACATCCAGGACGTCAATGCCGCCGCGAGCGCCGATCCTCTGCAGTTCGCGTGAGCTTTCTGGAGAGATCGTGCTCATCTCCAGCACGACGGTCCCGGGCCGTGCCCC
>MNGW01000105.1:4400-14942 GCA_001918935.1 Acidobacteriales bacterium 13_1_40CM_3_55_5
TGCCAGTTCAAGAATGTTCTTCGTGGCCTCTCCGCCGTGTGCAGCGATGGCTTCCGCCTTCGCGGGATCCATGTCGTATACGGAGAGCTGGTATCCGCGAACAAGCAGGCGTGTTGCGATCCTGCTTCCCATGTTACCCAGGCCAATGAATCCGACTTTTACCTGATCTGCTGTAAGACGTTTCATAGATTGTTTCATCGCGATCCCACCAGTTCGGGAACACCAGAAAGTCTCCGATATTCTTCATCAGTTAAGCGCAGTGAAGCCGCGGCAACATTCTGCTCGAGATGTTCTACCGAGGTCGTTCCGGGAATGGGCAGCATGATGGGAGACCGTTGCAAAAGCCAGGCCAGGGCTATCTGCGTGCGGCTCGCACCGTGCGCCTGCGCGATTTGGTCCAGCACTTCGCCGGTAACCCTGCCGGCTGCGAGCGGGAACCAGGGGATAAAAGCAATTCCATTACGCTCACAATAGTCCACTACGTAGTCCCACTCACGGTCGGCGAAGCTATAGCGGTTCTGCACCGACACGATGGGAACAATTTTGCGGGCTCGTTGGATATGCTCTTGCGTGACGTTGGACAATGCGACCAGGCGAATCTTACCTTCATCTCGCAGTTCGGCCAGAGTTTCCACCGAGGCCTCGAAGGACACCACTGGATCTGGAGTGTGCAGTTGATAAACGTCGATGCGATCCAGGCGCAGTCTCTGGAGGCTGCCCTCGACCGCTTCGCGAAGGTGTTTCGGAGTTGCATCGTGAGTCCACTGATTTGGACCAGGACGATTCCAGCCTCCCTTGGTCGCAATCACCAGACCGGGCGGGTAAGGAAACAACGCCTCGGCAATCAGTTCCTCACTTGTGTTCGGGCCATAAGAATCGGCAGTGTCGATAAAGTTAACGTCCAGTTCCACGGCACGGCGAAGAACCGCTAGCGCCCGCTTCCGATCTTTTGGGGGGCCCCAGATGCCTTCTCCGGTAAGGCGCATCGCCCCGAAGCCGAGGCGATGGACAGTAAGTTCTCCGCCGAGCGAAACATCCCCAGCCAGACTTGCGGAAATTTCTTTTCTTTTCACCACTGACCTCCGAAATTGTTCTCTTAATCCCATTACCCGCTGACGCTCACGCCTATGCTGCCCCCGCAGCTGACGGCTCTTCGGCCTTGATCAAAGGCACGTTCACTAAATGCTCGCTCAAGAACCAGACTTGAAGCTCATTGGTACGCAGCACTTCGCTGACTACCAAGTCGTTGGTGCCGTCATCGCCAATCAGAGAAGCACGCCGCGCCAGGGTGCGGGCTTGGCGAATGATGACTTGGTGAGCATCCAACAATCGCGACAGTTGAACGGGGACCTCTTCGCGGCCGCGAGGGGGGCGTTCGATCTGCGTAGTTTCCGCCACATCCGCAGCCATAGCGATGCTCACGCCGCCGAGCAACTGAATGCGTTCGGCAATTGAGTCAACCAATTCAACTTGCTCGTCATAATGTTTGTCGTAAAGCAGATGGAGCTGATAAAAGGTTGGACCGGCAACTTGCCAGTGGGACTTCTTGTACAAGTCGCGAAGCGTCATGGTATCGGCAAGCAACTGATTCAACTGCGCGGTCATTTCCAATCGGACGGGTTCCTCGAGTTCAAGGGGCAGCAGGTGATTCACAGTTCCGTAGCGCTGAATTTCGCCTGCACGTTGGTGAAGACGAGGCTGTGCGCTGATGACATTGGCAGTTTTTGCATCAATCTGCTTCTTTGCCATTGGAGATCTCCTTAGCTAGTCATAGATTATTTGCGCACGGCGAATGGTTCACAATCTCTTTGTCGCCTATTTTGGTTACGCCGTTTTCTGGACAGTTCGTGAGTGTCGAAATGTTGACACTTTGTCGGCCACAGCGCCGGTGCAGGTATCGAGAAAATCAGCATCTTTAAGCCATCTTCCGTGTCTCAACCGGAAATTCAACTACCTTGCCACGTTGGGCCAGCGGGATCCACTTCACTCGCTTGTGAAACCCTGTCGGAATATAGAACTCGATCACCGGTGCCATAACATCCTCCGACTTGCTTTCTTTTCACGTCGAGAATAAAGGCAAGCCAGATGCCAAAGTGGTAGTGGCTGTAACTGACTGAAAAACATTGAAGGAGCAAGGTCAACGGGAGACCTGTGGTGTCAAGATTTAATCTTTCGCGGTCGGCTGGCGGCCGCTGCTTCATTACTACTTCAACAGGACCTTGGCCATCATCCCTTTGTCCTCGTGATTCAAGAGGTGACAATGAAAAACCGACATACCCTTGATGACCGGATCGGTGAAGTCCAGGATGACATCAACCGAGCCGCGATACGGAACATTCACGGTATCCAGCCACTCAGGATGCTTAAGCGGGACGCCGTTTTCTGCGTAGGCCAGAAAGTGGACCTGATGTATGTGGAAGGGATGTAGTTCGGCAGTCTGGTTGACAATGCGCCAATGCTGATAAGTGCCGATGGGAGCGCTTGTCATGGGAGCTGCATCCGGCGCAAACTTGCGTCCATTGATGTAGAAACCGTTCTTGTCCTCAGTGAATGTGACAATGAAGTTCGGTGCACCCTTCTTCAGCGGCCCAACGTCGATTGGCTTGTAACGCGGCGGGCGGTGATCGATAGTGTGCGCTTGAGTCGGCGGTGCTTTTGAACTGGGTTGCACTAGTTCTGCCAGTATCATCTCCGGATGTGGATCGCCGTCCGGACCAGCGTCTACACAAAGCGTACGCAGAGCACTGTGTGTTCCACGTGGCGGACCCGTGACGATGGCTTCAAGCCGTCCCGCTGGCGCGAGCAGTAAGTGATTCGTTGTGCGTGTCGGGGCTTTGGGTTCGTGATAAGCCAGCGGCATCCCGTCAAGCGCAACGATTTCCAATGTCTGTCCATCGAGCTGAAGGTCCAAATAGCGGTCCGGCGATGCGTTCACGATTCGCCAGAACTGCCGCTCTCCAGGTGCGATCTCGATTCGTGGACGAAGCGCCCCATTCACGGTAAAGATTTCCCCGGCCGCTTCCGGTTCTCCACCACATCCCTTCGATGGGATTTCAGCAACCCGCCTTAGTTCTGCTGCTTTCGGATCATGCTCAATGTCGCGGCCGCGCACAACCATCACACGCTCACGGAGTCGTCCTACTTGGGGGGCGTAACGTTCCATTCCTTCGATGACGATGGCTCCTGACATTCCGTCCAGTACTTGCCGGTCACTCTCGCCATGCGGATGAGTGTGGTACCAGAACAGGCCCGGCGGATGATTTCGCGGAATCTCAACCGTGTAGTGCAAGACCTGACCTGGCATGGCTAGCATCCCTAGCACGTCGTCCTGCGGAGGGTTCGGCGAGACGGTTAGCCCATGAAAATGCAAGTTGGTCATGTTCATGCATGGGTTCACCGCACAGGTTTCCGAAGACTTGGCGGGAAGATCGTTGATATAGGTGATTTTGAGGACGTCACCGGGAGAAGCGCGAATTACAGGAGCTATTGTCCCGCCATTGAACGCGAAGGCATCGCGACCGTTTTCATTCACTGCACGCAGTGTTAAGGATACGACGTGATTCTTCGCCCGCACCTGCGGAGGCTGGGGCAACGAAACAGTTTGTCCGTTGCCCAGAGCGAGGAGAAACATTTGCGCAGCGATGAGGAGCAGGATCCTTCTCATAATCACGGTCGCGTTGCGCTTCGGCTAGCGCGGCAAAATGACCAGCTCGTCTCTCGGTATTGCGTCCAGCGTCGCCTTGTCGATATTGAGGTGAGCCATCACAAGCTCGGGTGGGGTGTGGGCCAACCACTCCGAAAGCGAGAGGTCCTGATAGAAGCCGCTCTTGAACATCTCCAGAAAGATCAGGTCTGTGTCCCCTGTATTTTCGATGTAATGCAGGAGGGTTTTTTCAACGTACCCAACATCTCCCGCCTGAAAGTCCATGGTGCGAGCGCGGTTACCTGTCGACACCACCGTCATTCTTGCCTTGCCCGCGATGTAATGCTGCCATTCATCGGCGTTGGGGTGCCAATGCAGTTCTCGCATTCCTCCCGGGTGAACCGTGACCATCGCCATCGCAACGTTAGTTGAGGCCTTGAACGTGCTCGAATCAACGATCCGCACCTCTCCGCCTTTCGTACGCTTCGTCGGCGGCATTTCCATCGTGCGAAAAGCGAAATCGCTAGGCGACTTCCCGAGTGTTCCTGCGGCTGCTTGCTGATCGGCCTCCAGTGATCCGGGGACGGCAGTCTGGAATATGAACAGCTCTTGTTTGGGGACATTTTTCAAAGCCTGCTCGGCGACCCCAAAATTCTTTGCCAGCACCTCGGGTGGCAGGTGCGCCATCGAGTCGCTCAGCAGCACCGTCTCTGACTCCGAGAAATCTCCATCGTCGAATACCAGCATGAATTCCGTACCGTCCGGATCGAGGCCTTGAATCGAATGTGGAATCCCGCTGGGGAAATACCACAGATCGTTTTTCTTTACGTCGGCAACAAAACTCTTGCCGTCGCGATCAATGGCGGTGATCCGCGCCGACCCGTAGAGCACGATCGCCCATTCATCCGCCGTATGCCAATGTAGTTCGCGAACGCCTCCGGCCGTGAGCCTCATGTTCACGCCCGCCATATCCTTCGAGACGGGCAGTTCGCGGACAGTCACCTCGCGTGACCATCCACCTTTGTAAGTCCGCTTGTTCGCAAAAGAGAACGGATATTTGAAATTTTGAACTAAGCTCTTGGAGTCCGTGGCGGGTGGCCAAGCGGAATCAGGGTTCTGTGCGTCTAGTGGCGGATTTGCTGGACCAGGATCGGTCTTGCTTCTATCTTGGGCAGCTGCGCCAGCGGCGGAGAGAACGCCGACTGCTGTAACCAGGGCCGCGGAACTAACCCCCAGGAACCCGCGTCGCGAAACTTGATCTTTCGTACTGTCAGCGTTCATGGTTTGCCTACTCCTTGATGTGGAACTGAATTCAAGCTCAAAACCGCTCTCCGACACCTTCCTGCCTTCTCAGCTGCCGGACATATCCGGTTTCTTGCAGTTGCAGTTGGCATTCCAAACAGTCGATGGAAGAGATGTACTTGTTTTTGTGGCTATAGGAGCATCGACTGATCTTGCCGATGTCAAGGATCGCGTCATGCGTCGAAATACTGACTCGATCGAGCTGGCGCTGAGGGATTCGGAAAGGTATCCGCATCATCGTTCGGGTTAGCCTCCTCACGATGAAGACACTGGAAATCCTTTTCAATTAACAGAGAGGGACCACCACCCTCCGGGCGGTTGAGGGAAAGCGACATCTGGTCGGAGCCAGCCCATTCCTTGGCCATCTCGATGGGCAGCAGAACGCGGATGCAGTCCTGATGATACTGAGCTTGCATACCTTTCAACTGATGTGACACTTCCAGCGTGTAGGTCAGCTGCGAACCGGAGTCAAATCGCACCGATTCAGCACAGATTCCTGTATTCCGGAATTGCTCGACGTCGGAACGGTTGAGTCGCAAACGTAACGAGTCTCCGTGAACGCGAAGTTTCACTGAATCCTCCGATGACCCGAGTAAATGTTGAAACGTTGGCCGCGAAGGAACCCTATCAGTGTCATGCCAAAGCGTTTTGCCAGATCCACGGCCAGACTGGAGGGCGCGCCGACCGCCGCGAGAATTGGGATCGCCGCCATTGCGGACTTCTGCACCAGTTCGAAGCCTGCACGCCCACTCACCAGAATGAGCGAATCCCGCAGCGCGACCGCGCCGTCGCGCAGAGCGAAACCGATTAGTTTATCGACCGCGTTGTGCCGGCCGACATCTTCGCGCAGACCGAGCAGCCTCCCTTCGGTCGAGAAGAGCGCAGCGGCATGGAGTCCTCCCGTGCGCTCAAAGACTTGCTGGGTCTGACGAAGCAAATCGGGTAAGCGATAAATAAGGTCCGTATGGAATTGTGGGCCGGACTGCCGCATTGGAGGCGACGGATGGACTTCAATCGCACCTATCGCGAGCTTGCCGCAAACGCCGCAGCTCGAGCTGGTATAGAAGTTGCGGCGGATGCGGGCAGGATCGATGGCGATGTCGGGCCGCAACCTGATGGTCACGCGATCGCCAGAGTTTCCGGAATCGTCCTCTTCGGATTCGGCACGCATCGAGAGAATCTGGCCGACGTCGTCGATAATTCCCTCCGTGAAGAGAAACCCGGTGGCAAGGTCCAGATCGGAGCCGGGCGTGCGCATAGTAATCGAGAGCGGGGAACCGTTCAGACAAAGCTGCAGAGGTTCCTCAATGGCAAGTGAATCGGATCGAGAAGAGGAGAAGCCCCTCTCTACGGTCTGCACCGGGGCAGCGATCGTGTCAGTGGTCATAGTTCTCACTTCCTTCCACAGCGATTCGCCTCTCGATGCAGACCAACTCTGGCCCGTCAATTCGAGTTGCTGCTCACAAGCTTGCCACAGCATTCCGGACGCTCCGGCAAACTTGATCGGTCCCATCCGCCACCCAGGGCCTGAATCAGCAATACAGTGCTGGCCATACGGCGTCCCAGGATATTGACCGCTGTAACCTGATCCGCGAGCGCGGCGCTTTGCGCAGTGGTCACTTCTAAGTAGCTTGTGACGCCGCCTTTGTAGCGAGTAATTGAAAGATCAAGCGAGCGCTGTGCTGCCGCCACCGCTAGCTGCTGGACCTGGGCCTCGTTTTCCAGAATTCTCACGGCCGCCAGGTTGTCTTCCACCTGCTGAAATCCGGAGAGCACACTCTGCCGATAAGCGGCGACTTGAAAGTCGTAGGCGGCGCGTGCCTGATCATTCAGTGACCGGCGTCTTCCCGCATCGAAGACGGTCCCTACGGCGGACAGTCCAAGAGACCACAGGCCGCTCGGTCCATTGAGCAAGGTCGTGATGGCAGAACTTTCAAATCCGCCTGAAGCGCTCAAATTGATGATCGGGTAATAGGCCGATTTCGCAACTCCGATCTGGGCATTGGCCGCCGCTACGCGCCTCTCCGCAGCTGCAATGTCCGGACGCCTTTCGAGTAACTCTGAAGGCATGCCGACCGGAACCGGTGGAGGCGGTGCGGTGAGTGGCAGTGGAGGAAGGCTGAACTCCGCAGGGGGTGTCCCGATAAGAATTGCAACCGCGTGTTCGTACTGCGCTCGCAACACACCCACATCGATCGCTGCCGCACGCGTGGTCTGCAGCTGAGTCTTCGCCTGCTGAACTTCCACTTCCGAAGCAATCCCTCCCTGGAAACGGTTCTGAGTTAGTTCAAGGGCTTGCTCGTATTGCTTCACCGTGTCGTTCAGGAGTTGTTCCTGCGCGTCCAGGCTGCGAGCTTGAAAATAATCAATGGCTAGGTCCGCGTGCATGCTCAAATTGACCGTAGCCAGGTCGGCGGCACTCGCTTGTGCTTGTTCTCGATAGGACTCCACGTTTTTTCGAATCCGGCCCCAGACGTCTGCTTGATACGAAACATCGACCGGCAGCGTAAAGTCATTCTCGGTGATGCCGTTAAAAATCGAATTCGGTGGTGGACGATGAGAGGACACCCGCGTCCGAGTTCCCGATAGCCCGGCGGTGACAGTCGGATAATAGTCAGCCCGGTTGTAGCGTAGAGCAGCTCGCGCTTGCCGGAACTGGGCCTCGGCGGCCTTCAGGTTCTGATTCGATACATTGACCTGAAGCTCGAGCGCATCAAGCTGCGGATCTTGAAAAATCTTCCACCACTCACCGCCAAGATTCTGGTCATTGGGTTGGGCGGGCTTCCAGTTTCCCACCTCTTTATAGGCCGCAGGGGCCTGCATCGCAGGAGGGTGATACTTTGGCCCGACGGCGCATCCGCTCAACACGAGCGTCGCAACCGCGAGTAGAACTCCGAGCCAAGACCGTTGCAGCTTCTCTCTCATCCGAGGGCGCTTCATTTGATGTCCCCCGGCAAGCTTGCCTGTACAACCTGGACTTGTTGGCCAGACACGATCGAGTCTGGAGGGTTGATGATGACTTGATCGTCTGGCTTCAAGCCGGAGACGACCTCGATCTGATTACCGAAATCGCGACCAGGAGTCACGGCAGTCAGCACGACTTTTCCGTCTTTCACGACTCCAACACGTAAACCCTCCGTGCGGAATAGCAGAGCGTTGACTGGAAGCAGCAACGTGGAGGCCTGCGTGGGGATTTTCAAGTGGACTTCTGCGTAGGAGCCTGTGAGCAGTGTGCCTGAGAAATTGTCCACTTCGATTTCCACCAGCAAAGTCCGGGTTGTGACGTTGATGGCACTGGCAGTACGCACCAGTTTCCCCTGAAATTTTCGGTCTGGAAACTCAGCCAGACTGAGATCAGCGGTCATACCGGCTTTGATCCCTTGCGAGTATTCCTGCGGGACGTTCACATACACACGCAACTTACCGGGTTGAGCGATATGAAACAGATCAGTCTTCGTCCCGCCACCGCTACCTGAATTGATGAGGTCGCCGATGTCGGTATTTCGCGCCGTGACGATTCCATCGAACGGAGCGTAGATCTTCTCGAACGACTGCAGGGCTTCGAGTTGCTTAACGTTTGCTTGATTGGCTTGAACGATCGCCTCATTGGCGTTGTAGGTGCCTACCGCGTTATCCACGTCTTGCTGCGAAACGGCATTGCTCCGAAGCAGGCCCTGGTAGCGGTTCCTGGTTATTTGGGCAAGCGCGAGATTCGCTTTCGCAGTGTTGAGGTTGCTGAGCGATTGCTGTAATTGCTGGTCGACTTCCGGAGTGTCGATAACAGCAAGCAGTTGCCCTTGCTTGACGCGCGCTCCAATGTCGACGTACCACTTTTTCAGGTAGCCATTGGTGCGTGAATAGATGGGGGAAGAGATGTATGGTTCTACATTTCCGGGAAGGATGATCTCCTCGGCTGGCGCAGTTTGTTTTGGCGAAACGACTGACACTGAGGGGAGAGCCGCCCGCGCGGTCTCCTGGTTGAGGGTGTTACGGGCCTTGACACGGGACCAGATCCCCGACACCAACAGAGTGGCAACCACGATCAGCGCAATCGTCAGAACAACCCATGTTTTGCGCGGACGTTTCTTCACCGCGACATCAGTCAATCGGAGCATTTGCTCCTCGATTTGTCTTCTATCTTCAGTTTGAGGTGACATCATGACTAGCCCTCATTTCCAGTTTGAGTCGAACGCCGGCGTGGACCCTGCAGTACGCTGAAAAATGCTGGGACAAAGAAAAGCGTTGAAACAGTTGCAAAAATCAGTCCACCTATAACCGCGCGGCCTAGAGGGGCATTTTGTTCGCCGCCATCTCCTAATCCGAGGGCCATCGGCACCATGCCGATGATCATGGCCAGAGCGGTCATCAACACGGGCCGAAAACGGGTGAAGCCTGCTTCCAGTGCGGCGCTGATGGAATCTTTTCCTTCCGCCATTTGTTCGGTAGCAAAACTCACGACCAGGATGCTGTTTGCGGTTGCGACGCCCATACACATGATGGTTCCCATGAGTGCGGGCACGCTCAGCGTGGTGTGGGTTATGAACAAGAACCAGGCGATCCCGGCGAGCGCCGCGGGCAGCGCGGAAATCATGATGAAAGGATCCAGCCAGGACTGGAAGTTGACTACGATCAGCAGGTACACAAGCACGATGGAGAACGCGAGTCCGCTCAGAAGGCCGATGTAGGAAGCTTGCATGGTCTGAACCTGCCCACGAACCACGACTCGAGAGCCGCGCGGTAATTGCTGGCGCGTGGCGTCAATAATCTTGTTGATATCGCCGCCCACGCCGCCCAGGTCGCGGCCCGCGGCAGCGCCAAAAATGTCAATCACCGGCGCCACGTTGTAATGAGAAACCACCGCCATTCCCGCGCCCCGTTGCACGGCTACCAAGCTGGCCATGAGCGACGGAGCAGCGGAGGGGTTTGTCCCTGTGACCGGAATGTTTTGTAAATCCTGCAATGTGTCGGTACGGTATTGCGGCGTCTGGGTTGCGATTGAGTAACTGACATGGCTCTTTGGGTCCACCCAAAATGTAGGGGAGGTTTGGAAGCTGCCGCTCATTGAAACCAGCAGATTTTGCGCTATGTCGCGAGCACTGAAGCCAAGTTGTTCGGCTTTTGTGCGTTCGACTCTGAGCCGCAGATACGGCTGATCGAACGGTTGTTGGATTCGCAGATCAGCAGTGCCTGAAACGAATCTTATTTTCTGGAGCAGCGTGTCCGCATAGCGCCGGTTTGCCTCCATATCATTGCCTACCACCTGGACATCGATGGGAGCGGGCAAGCCGAAATTCAAAATCTCGCTGACCATGTCAGCGGGCAAGAAAGCGAAACTGACCCCTGGAAACTCCTTCGGAAGTGCCAGACGAAGCTGGTGAATGTAGTTGTCCGTGGGATGGTGTTTGGTGGACAGGGTCACGAGAATGTCGACGTCCGAGGTGCCAACCGGAGCCGAATTGCTGTAAGACAGATTGATGCCGCTATACGGCAAGCCTATGTTGTCAATGACGCTCTGGACTTCGCCTGTTGGAATCTGCCGTCGAATCGACTGCTCGACCTGGTCACAGAGGTTGGCGGTCTCTTCAATACGCATTCCG
>MNGW01000105.1:14978-27320 GCA_001918935.1 Acidobacteriales bacterium 13_1_40CM_3_55_5
TCGCGAGTGAGCCAAGGCAGCTGGCGAAGAACACAATCAGGAAAGCCATCCGGTGATGGAGACAGCTCTCCAGCAGCCCGCGATAGCTCCCGCGAAATCTCTCGAAGGCCTCCTCAAAACGTTTTTGCAGTCGTACCAGCGGATTGCGGCTGGGAGCATGTTCCGCCCCATGCTTGTCTCCTCGCAACAAGTACTTGGCCATAGTGGGGACAATCGTCCGCGAAAGAAAGTACGAAGCCAACATGGCAAACACGACTGCTTCAGCGAGCGGCACGAAGAGGTACCGAGCCACGCCAGACAACAGGAACATCGGAGCAAACACGATGCAGATCGCAAGCGTGGAAACAAAGGCTGGAGTCGCGATTTGCGATGCGCTATCCAAAACAACTTCATCCAGATTTTTTTCTGGTTCTGCCTCTCGGTTTCGATTGATGTTCTCGACTTCGACCGTGGCATCGTCTACCAGGATGCCGACTGCCAGGGCGAGTCCGCCGAGCGTCATGATATTGATCGTCTCTCCCAGCGCACTAAGCGCGATGATGGAGGTCAGGATCGCCAAAGGTATTGAAGTCGCGATGATGACAGTGCTTCGCCAACTGCCCAGAAAAGTGAGAATCATGAAAGCGGTCAAGCACGCGGCGATTAACGTCTCCCTGACTACCCCACTGATTGCGCTACTAACAAAGATCGACTGATCAGCCAGAGGCGCTATTTGAAGTTGGGGTGGAAGCGTGGTCTTGATTTGAGGGAGAAGCGCCTTGATTCCCGAGATCACGTTCAAAGTCGACGCATTCCCCGCTTTTTGGATGGTCAGCAATACAGAGCGCTGTCCGTTGACACGCACGATGTTGGTCTGCGGGGGAAATCCATCGCGTACCCAGGCAACATCTTTGATGTAAATGGTAGTGCCGCCAATGGTCTTGATCGGGATCCGGTTCAGGTCCTCAATCGTCTGCGGTGCTGCGTTAGGAATGGAAACATCGTATTCCCGGGAGCCGATCTTCGATGTGCCTGTGGGCAGGATTAAATTTTGCACGCTGATTGCATTCACTACATCCAGCGCGGACAAGCCCTTGGACTGCAACGCTGTGGTGTTCAGATCCACCTGCACCTGGCGTTGCTTACCGCCATAGGGATAGGGTACGGATGCGCCAGGAACTGTGATGAGCTGCGTGCGAATGGAATTGAGGCCATAGTCGTTGAGTTGCTGCTCTGACAGGTTTTGCCCCGAGAGCGCTAACTGGAGCACCGGCACGCTGGATGCGCTATAGGCCAGAATGAGCGGCGGCGTTGTTCCCGTGGGCAACTGCCTGAGCTGGGTCTGAGAAACAGCCGTGATTTGTGCAATGCCCTGTTGAATGTTTGCGGTCGGCTGCAGGAACACTTTGACAACAGCGACGCCATACAGCGACTGCGATTCTATGTGCTCGATATTATCTACTGTCGTGGTAAGCGCTCGCTCGGTGATGCTAACGATGCGGTCGCTCATATCCTGAGGTACGAGACCGTTGAAATTCCAGATGATGCTGACAACGGGAATGTTGATGTTCGGAAAAATATCCGTCGGCGTGCGCAAGATTGCCAACGTCCCCATGATCAGGATCAGTATGGCCATAACCACGAAGGTGTAAGGCCGCCGCAATGCGAGTCGAACTATCCACATAAAATCTGTTCCCGGTTAATTACCGACGGTCGACAACTCGCCGTCCGTGATCTGGCTTAACTCCGAAGCCCACAACCAAGTTTAGACCGGTACTGGACGGGTCTGTGCATCCAGTGCGCGGCGCAGAAGCCGTTTGAGCTTAGTGCGTGCGCGTGCGAGCTGGGCCTTTACTGTTCCGTCTGCCACTCCCAGAACATCCGCTGCTTCTCTGGTGGTTAGCCCGTCCAGTTCACGCAACTTGTATGCCTTGCGCAACGGGGGCGAAAGCTCACTTAGGAATTGCATAAGACACCCACGCAACTCCGATCTTTGATATTTATCTTCAGGGCTTGGTCTCCAGTCCGCCAATTGTTCCGACAACGAATATTCCTGCTCTTCGCCAAATCGCTCATCTAGCGACAGGTGGATTTGACGTGGCCGTCTTCGCAGTTGCATCCGCGCAGAATTAATGACAATAGCAGTCAACCAAGTCGACATCTGCGCTTGCCCCTTGAATTGATCCAAGTGCTTGTAAGCGGACAGAAGCGCGTCCTGAACCGCATCCTCCGCGTCGGCTGCATTGCCCAGTTGCCGATAAGCCTTTCTGTAAAACGACGGCAGGGAGCGCGAGAGGACGTCCTGCATTTCTCGATTTCCCTTTTCGTCAATCGGGAGGTCGACGCGCTGTCCACTACCGATGTATGCCTCTGTGGCTTGCATGTGCACTGCCTCCGTTCACGGCAGCAAAATGCACGCCACTTTCCAATCATTTCCGCGCGACTTTCCTGTGTGTTTTCAGGGGCATGAACTAATTGGAGACTCGGGAAGGGCTCTGAGACCCAGAACAAAGAGTCGGGCGGCTGACACTTGTCGACATTTCGACTGGTTGCCGTGGATTTCACCGTGTCCCCAAGGAATGTTGATTCTGCTCGAGATGCAGCGAGCACGAGTCGCCTTCGCAGTGGAATGACGTATCTATGGGGGGCAGGACCGCGAAGGCGACTGTCGCTCTTGGCACTTTGCCGTATGCGCATCTGATGCAACAGCTCACAACTCGGTTGCGCTTTTTCACGCAAACGACATTCCGCATTTACATCAAACTCTTGGCTCGCATTTTGGAACAAGAAATGCATTCAGAGTTTGTAATTCAGTTTCTGTAACAAACGGAAGCTGGATGAATTGTTTTGTATGGTGAGGTGCCTATGCAGTTGATGAGGTGGAGCATGGCAAGAGCGAGCGCAGATGTGGTTTCCGACATTCTGAATTGGGTTTGCCCTGAGTGCGGCGGAAGAATGGGTGGACGCGGCCGAGAGTTCAAGTGTCAGGGCGAATGTCAGACAGATTGGCGCCAGATTTGGGATCGAGCCATTTCATCAGGGCACGGTCAAGACTAAGCGTGGCTCGTTCGCTTAGCTGAAATCGCTGACGCGTGTGACTGAACCGGACTTGCTATGAGTTACGTGAAGGAGAAAACTGTGGTCAAGGTTGCGATTGACGGCGTCATACAAGAAAGCCAGCCCGACGAACTCCTCATCGATCTGATCAATCGTACTGGGGGGGCGGTTCCTCACGTCTGCTACCACCCTCAGCTCGGTCCGGTTCAGACCTGCGACACATGCGTGGTTGAATCGAACGGCCGCCTGGTGCGGGCCTGCGCAACCGCAGTCGCCGATGGGATGCAGATTTCCACAAAGTCAGCCAAGGCGGCGGCTGCTCAAGTGGAAGCGTTTGATCGCATTCTCAGTAACCACCTGCTCTACTGCACGGTCTGCGACAACAACAATGGCAATTGCACCGTGCATAACACCACGAAATTGCTGGCCATTGAACATCAGCGAATCCCTTTTCGATCGAAGCCCTACGAAGTCGATAACACGAATCCGTTCTATCGCTACGATCCCGATCAATGCATTCTGTGTGGCCGCTGCGTAGAGGCTTGCCAGAACGTCGAGGTCAACGAAACCCTCTCCATCAACTGGGAAGATCCGAATCCTCGCGTCCTTTGGGACGGCGGCGCAACTATCGGAGAGTCGAGCTGCGTTTCGTGCGGCCACTGCGTCACCGTTTGTCCCTGCAATGCGCTGATGGAAAAAACCATGCTGGGTCATGCCGGCTTTTTGACTTCTCTGAAGAAGTCTGCCTTGAGCGGCATGATCGACGTTGTGAAAGGCGTTGAGCCGGAAACCGGCTATGGAAGCATTCTTCAGGTCTCCGAGGCGGAAGAGGCGATGCGTGAGCACCGCATCCGCAAGACGAAAACAGTCTGCACGTACTGCGGCGTGGGATGCAGCTTCGACGTCTGGACGAAAGATCGCCACATTCTCAAAGTGGCGCCGGAGCACGGCCCAGCCAACGGGATTTCCACTTGCGTCAAGGGAAAGTTCGGCTGGGGTCACATCAATAGCGAAGACCGCCTCACCAAGCCGCTGATCCGCGAGGGAGGCCAGTTTCGCGAGGCCAGCTGGGACGAAGCACTCAGTCTGGTTACCCGCAAACTGTCAGAGATCAAAGCCAACGATGGAGCCGACTCGCTCGCCTTCATCTCTTCTTCCAAATGCACCAACGAAGAAAGTTACCTGATGCAAAAGTTGGCGCGAGCCGTGATTGGCACCAATAACGTTGACAATTGTTCGCGCTACTGCCAGTCGCCAGCGACCCAAGGCTTGTTCCGCACGGTTGGATATGGCGGCGATTCGGGTTCGATCTCCGACATGGAGAAGGCTGATCTTGTGCTCATCATTGGCAGCAACACGGCGGAGAGTCATCCCGTGATTGCCACTCGGGTGAAGAGCTCTCACAAACTGGACGGGCAGAAACTCATTGTCTCCGACTTACGTGAGCATGAAATGGCAAGGCGCGCAGACCTCTTTCTGCACCCCAAACCCGGTACGGACCTGTTCTGGCTGAATGCGATCAGCCGCTATCTACTCGACAACGGCCTTGCGCACACCAAGTTCCTCGATCAGTGGATAAACGGTTTAGACGAATATCGAAAGAGCCTGGAAACTTTCACCATGGAAGCGGCTTCGCGAATTTCTGGTGTGCCGGAGACAACTCTGAAAATGGTGGCGTACATGATCGCCGAGGCGAAGGCCATGTGCATTCTCTGGGCGATGGGAGTAACTCAGCACACCCAGGGTTCCGATACTTCGACAGCCATTTCGAACCTCTTACTTGTCACCGGCAATTACATGCGGCCGGGAACCGGCGCTTTTCCGCTGCGCGGCCACAACAACGTGCAAGGAGCCAGCGACCACGGATCTATGCCAAACATGCTGCCGGGTTATCAGCATGTGGATGATCCCGACGTGCGCCAGCGATTTGAGGCTGGTTGGAAGGTCAAGCTGCCCGCCACCAAAGGACTCGACAACCACCAGATGGTCGAGGCCATTCATGCCGGCAAGCTCAAAGCGATGTATCTCATCGGCGAGGAGATGAGCATCGTGGATTCAAACGCCAACTACGTTGGAGATGCATTCGCCAAGCTCGACTTTTTTGTCGTGCAGGACATCTTCTTTAGCAACACCTGTCGCTATGCTGATGTTGTCCTGCCCGGAGCACCGAGCCTGGAAAAGGAAGGCACCTTCACCAGCACTGAGAGGCGCATCCAGCGACTCTATGAAGTGTTTGAACCGCTTGAAGGTTGTCGCCCGGATTGGAAGATCATCCAGGATGTTGCCAACCAGTTGGGCGCAGGTTGGCATTATCAACATCCTTCCGAGGTCATGGATGAGATCGCTTACCTGTCCCCGATGTTCGCCGGCGTGAACTACGAGAGGCTGGAGGGATACAAATCCCTGCAATGGCCGGTAGCGGCCGACGGAACCGACGAACCCCTGCTCTATACCAAACGCTTTGCTTTCCCTGACGGAAAAGCGAGGTTATATCCCGTCGCCTGGATTGGCGTCACCGATCAGCCGGACTCTAAATTTGACTTGCACTTAAACAATGGACGCCTTCTCGAACACTTCCACGAAGGCAACCTGACTTACCGCACCGACGGGATTCGAGAAAAAGCCCCCGACACTTTTGTGGAAGTCTCCCCCGAACTCGCAGAAGAGCGCGGAATACAAAGTGGGACGTGGGTGCAACTGGTCTCGCGCTACGGTCAGGTGCGAGTGCGCGCTTTAGTGACCGACCGGGTGCAGGGGCGGGAACTCTACATGCCGATGAACTCGGTGGAAAGTCCGGTGAACCGGTTGACCAGCAGCCACACTGATCCGGTGACCAACACGCCGGCTTACAAGGAGGCCAGCGTTCACATGAACGTGTTACACGAAGTCGGCGAAAGTCCATTGCCCCACATCAATTCTCGCTTCGGTCATCCGACGCCGCAGAACGGGGTGGAAGTCGAACGTAAATGGAAGCGGCCAGACTATGCCCCTCCAGGAAATGGTCTAGTGCAGTTGCAGACGAAGAGCTGACTTCGAGGAGAACTCAATGGCTCAACCGATTCCTCTGGAAATTCCGCCGCGCAATCCGCGTGCCGAGTTGCGCTCTCGATTGGAGCAAGCTCCGGAACAACATGCTGAAGCCGTGTTGGCCGCGTACGAAGTGCTCCAGGAGTTGCACAGTCACGGTGTGCTGGAAATTATGCGCGGCGCTTTAGCGGCCAGCGATGAAATTCTGGAGAAGGTAGTGGACGGCGCCAAAACGCCCGAAGCCATTCGGGCCATCAGGAATTTACTTTTCTGGCGCCAAATTCTTGCGAGCATCGAGCCGGAATGGTTCAAGGGTATTTTCCAGGCGATTCCCGAAGGAATTGCCCAGGCAACGGCAGAGCGAGACCAGCCCGTTAGTTTCTTCCGCCTGCTTCGGCGACTCACTAATAAGGATAGCCTTCGTGGTTTAGCCGCTGCCCTCGACTTCTTGCAAGCCTTCGGACGCCACCTTCATTCATTAGAAACCCACAGTCCGCAAAATTAATAACAACCACGGGGATTAGGAAAAAATCATGAAGAATCGTTGGAGTATCGCCATTGCCGGTGTTCTTCTGCAAGTCGCATTGGGCGCGGTTTATGCGTGGAGCGTTTTCCGCACCCCCCTCACTACGCAATTTGGCTGGAGCGTTTCCCAAGTCACGTTCACCTTCACCATCAGTATCTTTGTGCTGGGTATCACGGCTTTTTTCGGCGGCCTCTGGCTAAATCGCAAAGGCCCCCGTATCGTCGCAGTTACAGGCGGATTCCTCTACGGTCTCGGAGTGTTCCTGGCGAGTTTCGCCGATCACAGACTGTGGTGGCTGTACCTGACTTATGGAGTAATCGGTGGCGCCGGAGCTGGCTTGAGTTATATCGTGCCGGTCGCCGTGCTGGTCAAATGGTTTCCCGACCGCAGAGGGTTGATCACCGGCGTGGCTGTAGGCGGATTTGGAGCAGGAGCACTGGTGACAGCCCCTCTGGCCACACGCCTTATTCAGAGTGTGGGCGTTCTTCCAACATTCGCTTACCTCGGCGTCGCACTTCTCATGGTGACAGTGGTCACCGGCTATTTCGTGCAGAATCCACCCGCGGGTTGGAAGCCGCAGGGATGGACGCCAACGCCAGCGCAGGCTTCCCAGCGTTCCAGCCACGATTACACACTCGGGGAGGCGCTCAGAACCTCGCAATGGTGGGCGCTGTGGCTGCTGCTGTTCTTGAATACCTCCGCTGGGATTTCGGTGATCTCGCAGGAATCTCCATTGTTCCAGGAACTGGCCAGAGTAAGCGCGGTGGCGGCGGCCAGCATGGTCGGAGTGGTTAGCATCGGGAATGCGTTAGGCAGAGTATTTTGGGCGTGGGCATCCGATTCAATCACCAGGCGCGCAACATTCGTGGTGATGTTTCTGGCGCAGGCGGCACTGTTCTGGATTCTTCCCAGCATTAGCTCCGCTGCCGGGGTGACGCTGATGGTGTTTGTCATCCTTATGTGCTATGGCGGCGGATTCGGCACGATGCCGGCGTTCGCGGCTGATTACTTTGGCTCGAAAAATGTGGGCCCGATTTATGGACTCATGCTCACTGCGTGGGGCTTCGCTAGCGCATTTGGACCGCTGCTCATTGCTTACATGCAGCAGGCCAGTGGCGTCTATCGTGGAGCGTTGCATGTGATCGCGGGGATCATGGCGGTTTCCGTCGTGCTTCCGTTGATCGTATCCCCACCTCGTCGTCACGAGGAATCAATCAGCTCTATTCAACCTCGCTCGTCGACAAGTTTGAGCGCACCATCGCGGCAGGATTCGACGTGGTAGCAGCAATCTCGTGCTTCTTCTTGGCGAGCTCTACTGTCGCGATTTGGCAGGTCAAAATCCTTATTTGTCGAGGGAACGGATAAAGCCTGAGGGGCAAAGCGTGCGGTGCGTTACGAGCTGGCGCTTACGCCAGGTGCAGCCGGTGGTGCAGGTTGCCACCACCGGTTGCAAGCCTGCGATCATTACTGGCCGGCGCTAGCGTTGTTGGAGGACGGTGTGGCCACCACCGTCTGTTGACTGTCCTGAGAGAGTTGCTTTTCCTGGTCCTTGGGATACAGGAATTCGTGGCCAGTCGTTTCTCCCGGATAGAACCAGGCAACAAGAGCGTCTGGCTTCGAAGATTCTTGTTCAGCCAACTTGACTACAGTGTGGCCGGTTGCTTCCTGGCTCTCAATGGTTGCAGTCTCAAGGGTCGCGTACAGTTTTGACCTGTCGGAATTGTAGATCTGCACCACGTCCTGTTGCTCACTTATGTTAGCCAGTAAAAACCAGTATGTTCCCGCCGGTAAAACCTGGCCGGGAATTTGAACTGGCTGACTAAACGTTATTTGTGTCGCCTGGTCGCTCATATCCGCGTGAGCGGAAACTTCAAAGAAGAGAACAAATGCGACAACAAATGCGATCATAAAGGTAATAGCTTTTCGAGTGTTCATATGATCCTCCTGCCCTTGCTAATGCAGGTCACAGGCCATTCTGGCTTCACTGAGAACACGGCACTTATCAGTTTGTTCCCTTCACGCAAGTGAGCTCGCGTCGAAATCTCGATTCTAAGTAGTGTCCATGTCCAAACTCCGACACTCACTCTTCTCCCAGCGCTTTATTCCCAATACTTTTTGAATGGTCCTCGGGTTGCATTGTTAATCGTGCGGTCAAGCATGGCACAGACCGACAGGGGGAAACACCCTTCAAAGGAGAAGAGAAATCATGAAAAGTAAATGGCTTGTCACAACATTGGCGGCGCTGCTGCTCACAGCGAGTGCGGCATTCGCTATCAAGGTTAAGACTGACTACGATCACGGAGCAAGTTTCGGAAACTATAAGACCTATTCGTGGACCAGCATTAAGACGGCGAACTCGATCTGGGACGATCGTGTGAAGGACGCCGTGAACAAAGCTTTAACCGCGAAGGGTTTGACGGAGGTGCCTTCAGGTGGCGACCTTGCGGTCGCCGCAGTCGAGAGCACCCGCAACCAGCAGACACTCCAGACGTTCTACGACGGAATGGGTGGCGGCTGGCGCTGGCGTGGATTCGGTGCATTCGGCCAGTCAACCACTACTGTCGAAAACTACAAAGTCGGCACTCTGGTAGTTGACCTGTTCGATGGAAGTTCGAAGAAGCTGGTGTGGCGCGGTTCAGCCAGCGACACGCTCTCCAACAAACCAGACAAGAACACCAAAACCCTGGACAAGGGAGTGCAGAAGATGTTTCAGCACTTTCCCCCGTCCGCTTCGAAGTAATTAGGGACAGCGCGGTGACAAAACGATTCGAACAAATTGGCAAGCGGCTGAATGTTGAGGTTGGGATTGTAGGGATACAGGTGTCACTCCGGTGACACCTGGACCCGAAAACGAAAATCTCATTTCATGTCGCGGCTACTACCAGGTGCTCTCATGAATAGTTATGCTAGCAATGCCCCTGCTGTTGAGAACAAGTACGAGGTTCAGTCCCTCGCGACGAAAGAAAGAAAAAGAATAAGACCAGCGGTTTCGGTTGCTCCGTCGTCGACAGCTGTCGATGGTGACACGCAGCGATCCTTGTCAGTGCTCGCAAAGGGATCTTCAGTCGATGGCATACAGTGGCTATCGGTTGTCCTGGTCGCGGGAGCAATCGCATGCGTCGGGTATGCGGATCATTTGGTCAAAAGCATTTCCCTCAGTTACTTGTACATCCTGCCGCTGGTCGTGGCCGCGATTTTGTTGCCTCGGCGTATCACTTTCACACTGACATTGATTTGCGTGTTCCTTCATGATTTGCTGGGCCGGTCTTACAGTGCTCTACAGGTGCGCATCGCGGACAATCTCATAACGTTGATTAGTTTTGGTTTTCTCGTCGCCATGACCCACAAATTCGTAGCGCAGCGAAACAGTTTGTCTGGACTTATTCGGCGGCAACGCGATGAGTTGCTTAAGGAAGTCGACTTGGCGGCGCACGTACAAAGGTCGTTCCTGCCAATCAATGGACCCGCCATACCCGGATTTGACATCGCCGCCATGATGCACCCCGCCCGCGGCGTTGGTGGAGACTACTACGATTACATTCCGCTACCCAACCACAAGCTGGGTTTGATCATTGCCGACGTGGCGGGGAAAGGCGTGGCGGCGGCGCTTCTGATGGCTGCTGCATCGGCTGCAGTCCGAATGGACGCAGACGATCGCAGGCGAATATCTGAGACCATCAGCCGGCTTAATCGCGAACTTCACGGACTAAACGGTGGTTCAAGATTCATGACTATGATCCTGGGCGAATTGGAACCTGAGTCGAGGCTTCTGAGATACGCAAACTGCGGGCACAATCCGGCGCTCTTATTCCGCGCTTCGAAGCTGCAGGCCAGATGGCTTTCCGCTACTTGCACGCCCGTGGGTTTGTTCCCCATATTGCAGTGCGAGCCGGAACAGATCGCTTTGGAATCCGGCGACGTCATGGTGTGGTACACCGACGGCTTGACCGAAGCGGAGAATGAGGCAGGGGAAGAGTTCGGTCCTAGAAAGATTTTCGACATCGTACGTTCAAACTGGGGTGCTAGGGCTCAGGAAATTGTGGATCTGCTTTATCAAGAGGTCATCAATTTCTCTGAACGCGATACATTCGATGACGATTTGACAATTATGGTCCTTAAGGTCGAAGGG
Organism: Acidobacteriales bacterium 13_1_40CM_3_55_5; assembly: GCA_001918935.1. Classification (GTDB taxonomy): domain Bacteria; phylum Acidobacteriota; class Terriglobia; order Terriglobales; family Acidobacteriaceae; genus 40CM-3-55-5. The sequence goes on from MNGW01000105.1 coordinate 25,697, forward strand.
GCACTGGACCAATGACAGCGCTGGCCCATCTGTTACTCTGCGTTTCAGCCGAGGCAGCTTCAATCATTTCCATTTCCTGATTCCGTAACGCTTCTTTGAGAAGACTGGATCGCACCCTGGTTGCGTTGGCGAGAACGCTAGACCCCTCAGAAGGGGAATCGCACTGTCCAAATCCAATGATGATCGAATGTATGAAACTGGGTCACAGCGATCTGGACACCTCCGCCGACTGCAAAATGCAGCCGCTCGACGATTTGCAAGGGGCCGACTACAAGACCTGGCGTGAGGAACGTCTGCTTCTTACCTGAATTTGGACCGTCCGAAAAAAATGTCGAGTTCTGCTCAATCATGGGCCAGATCTTGCCCTTGATACCGTATTGAAACGCTGTGTTCCACAGGAATGCCCGGCCTAGCACGTCGGCGCCGCTGGCAGGAAGACTTCCGCTGAACGTGTTCTGGATAGTGAATCTTCCCCAACCTTTTGACAGAGCAAGCATGGGCGAAAGCACTGTGTGCCCAGTACCGTTCGGCCGGCTTCCACTTGGGAAGGAAGCGCCAAAGAAAAGCCCGACGAAGTAATCGCCCTTCCCTTCGGGTGCGGAGAACGCTCGGAATTTCGTAAAGATCGAAACATCTCCAAAGCCGTCTGCTGTGTTATCTGAATGCACGATATACGGGGGAGGAGCGACCTGCACTTCCAGGCGTCTGTTGGGAATGATTTCAAGGCCGCGACTGTTCCCGTAATTGTCCAATTGAGCGCCATTCGAATTCGTCTGCCAGGAAGAATCGAAGCGGTACTGCTGGACCAGCAATACGTGAGTCGTAATAAGTGGAGCGACAGAATGCGGTTGGCTGGCTCGAACCTGGTCAACAATTCGCAGCCATCGATGTACCCAATCGTCTTGATCCGATCCCGCGCTGGATGTCTGCGCCATAACCTGCGGCGATAACGAAGAGATGGCGGCGCAGGCCGAAAAAACAATGGTAGCCAGTCGAATGGTCCGTGTCTGCTTGCCCAATTTCGTGTCTCCTTCACGGCTGCACTAGATCTTCGGCAAGCTGCTCAGTCAGGCCGCCGATTCCGGTCATTTGCGTGGCAATCGCGCTTCCAAATACTTTCCGGGCAATTACTTCCTGCGAGCGGGCAAATCCATTTGGCGTAAAAGACTTGGCTTTGTTGATCGGTGTCTGAACTCTCCTGGCTCTCCGAATAGCCTGAACGAAGTCAGGATTTGGACAGTTGTGTCGAGAAGGGTCGAAAGGATGACTCGATCATCTCTGATCGGGAGTTTCGATTTCGCGACATCCTCGCGTAAACCCCTTCAACGTCACCGCCTAGCTCCTAGAGATCTGTTTGCCGGGCGAGATTGAGGTTTTGGAGAACCGAATGCAAAGATGAAGTGGATCTCACGGCGCACCGGTTCGCGTTTTTTTCGGCATGATTCTTTTGTTGTCGCCACGAACAGTCGCTAACTGAAACCTTGGAGGGGACTGAAATGCAAATGCGCAAGCTTGGCAACTCCGACTTACTCATCACTCCCGTAGGCTATGGAGCGTGGGCCATTGGTGGTTCAGGCTGGCAGTTCGCTTGGGGATCGCAGGATGACAACGAGTCCATCTCCGC
>MNGW01000012.1 GCA_001918935.1 Acidobacteriales bacterium 13_1_40CM_3_55_5
GAGCCGCTCACTCGCGATTACCTGGAAGAAATTATACGCGTGGAGCGTGAGCTGTCGCCCGGCAAAGGTTTCGCGATTTTGCCTACCGTCGGAGGGCAGACTGCGCTCAATCTTGCCGTCGAGCTTTCCGACGGCGGCATTCTCGATAAGTACAACGTGCAGCTGATCGGCGCCAATATTGCGGCTATCAAGAAAGCCGAAGATCGCCTCTATTTCAAAGACGCGATGCAGAAGATCGGCCTCGATGTTCCAAAGTCAGCGCTAGTCAACAATCTGAAAGATGGACTCGAGTTCGCCGGGAAAATTGGTTTCCCCGTAATCGTTCGTCCATCATTCACCTTGGGTGGCAGTGGGGGTGGGATTGCTTACAACCGCGAAGAATTGGTGGAAGTGCTCGCCCGCGGCTTGGACTTCTCCCCGGTGCACGAAGCGCTGATCGAAGAATCGGTGCTGGGATGGAAAGAGTACGAACTCGAAGTGATGCGTGACATGCGTGACAACGTCATCATCATCTGCTCGATTGAGAATTTCGATCCGATGGGCGTGCACACCGGAGACTCGATCACGGTCGCCCCCGCGCAGACGCTCACCGATCGCGAATATCAGGCTATGCGTGACGCCGCCATCGCGGTAATTCGCGAGATTGGCGTCGAGACCGGCGGATCGAATATTCAATTTGGAGTGAATCCCACTAGCGGGCGCATTGTCGTCATCGAGATGAATCCGCGGGTCTCGCGCTCTTCGGCTCTTGCCTCGAAGGCGACTGGATTTCCTATCGCCAAAATCGCCGCCAAGCTCGCTGTTGGCTACACCCTAGATGAGATTCCCAACGACATCACGCGCAAAACTCCCGCCTGCTTCGAGCCCACGCTCGATTACGTGGTAGTGAAGATACCCAAGTGGCAGTTCGAAAAATTTCCCGGAGCCGACGAAAGTCTGGGACCGCAGATGAAATCCGTGGGCGAGGTCATGGCCATCGGCCGCACCTTCAAAGAAGCATTGCTGAAGGGCGTGCGCGCGCTCGATACCGGCAAGAAAGTTGGCTCGGAGAAGATCGAGCCGAAGATTCTCACTCAGCGCTTAGTGACGCCGCATCCCGAACGGCTTTCCTATGTGCGTTACGCTTTGCGCCAGGGCCATACCGTCAAACAATTGGCCAAGATGACGTCCATCGATCCATGGTTTCTCTACCAGCTCAAAGAAATAAACGAGATGCAGCTTGAGTTGGAAAAGCACCCCATGGAATCGATTCCCACGGAAGTATTGCGGGAAGCCAAGCGCATGGGATTTTCTGATGGCCGTCTCGCCAGCGTCTGGCGGCTCAGCGGAAAAAGTGGGCAGGAGAAAGTGCGTCATCTGCGCAAGAAGCGCGGCATCATGCCGGTGTACAAACGTGTGGACACCTGCGCTGCGGAATTCGAAAGTTACACGCCATATCTGTACTCGACCTACGAAGACGAGGACGAAGCGGCTCCGACTAAAAAGAAAAAGGTCATCATCCTGGGCAGTGGTCCCAATCGTATCGGGCAGGGAATCGAGTTTGATTACTGCTGCTGCCACGCTGCCTTCGCGCTTCGCGACGACGGCTATGAGACGATCATGATCAACTGCAATCCGGAAACCGTCTCCACAGATTACGACACCAGCGATCGCCTCTATTTCGAACCTCTTACTCTTGAAGATGTCTTCGCCATCTACGAGCACGAAGCTGCTTCCGGCGTTTCTGTCGGCCTGATCGTGCAGTTCGGCGGACAGACTCCACTCAACCTCGCGCTGCCCCTGAAGGCTGCGGGCGTGAATATCATCGGCACGTCACCCGAGTCCATCGACCTGGCAGAAGATCGCAAACGATTTGGCAAGCTGCTCGACGAACTCGATATTCCCCAGGCGCCTGGCGCCATGGCTGCTTCGGTCGAGGAAGCCATTGAAGGCGCCAAACGTGTTCAGTATCCCGTGCTAGTGCGGCCGTCGTATGTGCTGGGTGGACGCGCTATGGTGATCGCCTACGACGAAGAAACCGTTGTCCGATATATGAAGGAGGCGGTCGAATACTCTCATGATCGCCCGGTGCTCATCGATCATTTCCTCGAAGACGCGATCGAAGTGGATGTAGACGCGCTCTCCGATGGCGAGGACGTAGTTATCGGCGGCATCATGCAGCACATCGAAGAAGCCGGCATCCACTCTGGCGATTCTTCTTGCGTGCTTCCGGCCGTGGATATTCCCGAGGCTTTACTAGCGCGCATGCGCGAATACACCTTCAGCCTGGCCCGTGCTCTGAAAGTCGTCGGCCTGATGAACATTCAGTTCGCCATCCCGCGCACCAACGGCAATTCCAAGGGCAATGGTTCCGAGGCGGGGAAAGTCTATGTTCTCGAGGTGAACCCTCGCGCCTCGCGTACCGTGCCCTATGTGTCCAAGGCAACTGGCGTTCCCATGGCAAAGATCGCCGCGCGTCTCATGACTGGGCGCAAGCTGCGCGAGTTCTTGCCCGACTTCATCGATCGCCGTGCCGACCTCAACACCGGACATTGCTACTACGTCAAGTCACCTGTGTTCCCCTGGAATAAATTTCCTGGAATCGATACCGTTCTCGGCCCGGAGATGAAATCCACGGGCGAAGTAATGGGTGTCGCCGACAATTTCGGCGAGGCTTTCGCCAAAGCACAAACTGCCGCCGGACAAAAGCTGCCTACCCAAGGCACGGTCTTCATCAGCGTGACGGATCACGACAAAACACACGTCGCGGAAGTCGCCCGCCGCTTCGTCGACATGGGCTTCAAGTTGGTAGCGACCGCCGGAACCGCCGATATATTGGAAGGCGCAGGGATGACGGTGGAGCGTGTCTACAAAGTGAAAGAAGGTCGTCCCAACGTGGTAGACCTAATTAAGGGCGAACGTATCCAGCTGATCATCAATACTCCCACGGGTCTCGAACCATGGTTCGATGAAAAAGCTATCCGCCGGGCTGCAGTGAACGCGCGAATTACTTCGATCACTACGTTATCCGCGGCGCGAGCCGCCGCCGAGGGCATTGCCGCATTGCAGCGTGGCGAATTGAGAGTGCAAGCATTGCAACACTTGCACGCGGACCGCTCGGCTCGAGCCCGCCGTTAGCTCAAGCTTCCCGCCGCGGTATAAGCTGGGAACTGAGAACTTAGAACTGAGAAGGCTGAGGTTCATTCCCATGCTCCTTCACGGCGTCTTCCCTCCCGTCACCACGCCGTTTTATCCCGACGGCAACGTGTATTTCAAAAAGCTTGAAGCCAACGTTGAGCGCTACTCCAAAACTCCAGTCGCTGGCATTGTTGTATTGGGCTCCACGGGAGAGGCAATCCTGCTCTCGGATGAAGAGCGTCGTGAGGTGCTTAAAATCGCGCGCGACGTAGCCGCGCCGAATAAAGTCCTGATAGCCGGAACCGGAATTGAGTCGGCTGCCGAAACTTTGAAGCTCACCGAATACGCCGCGAAGTTGGGATACGACGTAGCCCTGTTGCGCACCCCGCATTACTACAAAAAACAAATGCAGCCTGGCAACTTGCTGGCCTTCTATCGCACCGTCGCCGATCGTTCTCCCTTGCCGGTGATGATCTACAACTTCCCGCAGGCCACGGGCTACGACATGCCCGCTGAGCTGGTAATCGAGCTGGCGGCGCATCCCAATCTCATCGGCATCAAAGAATCAAGCGGCGATGTGGAAAAGGTCCGAAAAATGGTCGAGGGGACTCGCCTGATCAAGCGCTCTGCCGCGGTGACAGAAACATTCGATGCAGTCACACCCCGCATGCTGGAGCCGCGTAGAGAAAATAATGGGCAGGGCGGGGAACTGGTCCCCGTGACGACGCTATCCGGGGCGTCCCGGCCGTCCTTATCGGCCGTGAGCGTGATCTCTGAAGTAAAGACGCGACAAAAAGAAGTTGGGTTCCAGCTGCTCGTAGGTTCAGCCCAGAAGCTGGAACCGTCACTACAACGAAATCTACGCGGCCTGGAAAGAAGGAGACACCGCACTAGCCCGCTTGAAGCAGGAGCGCATTGCCAAAGCCGCTGAGCGAATCGCTGGAGACTTGGGCATCCCCGGCGTGAAGTACGCCATGGATTTCAACGGCTACTTCGGCGGAGCCGCACGGCTGCCTCTATTGCCCCTCACCGCCGATCTGAAGGCCGAAGTGGAACGCCTGCTTTCAGACATCCGGAATTAATTGGATCAAGCCCCTTGTGGCTCCCTATCCAATGCACTATTATTAGAACGAACGTTCGAACTATGGCTAGTTTTTCGCCAGCCACGCCTCAAGTCCTGCCGCGCCGCGCGAGAGAGATGGCGCCTACGGAGACACGCTTCGACCGCCGTTTAGCGAAAATTCTTGCCCACGCCACCAATGTCTTCTGCGAAAAAGGATACGAAGGCGCCTCCATGCGCGACCTTTCGCGCTCTAGTGGCATGTCCCTGGCCGGGCTTTATTACTATTTCGAATCCAAAGAGAAGCTGCTCTACCTCATTCAGAAGCACACTTTCACGACCATCGTAGAGCGTCTCCGCGAACGGCTGGATCAAGTTGAAGATCCCGCCGAGCGAATCCGGGTTTTCATCTTGAATCACGTGGAATATTTTCTGGCCAACCAGAAAGCCATGAAGGTGCTCTCGCACGAGGATGACGTTTTGAAGAATGGCTACGGATCCGAGATTGCCGGCATCAAGCGCGAGTACTATCGCATCTGCATGGAGTTGCTGGAGGACTTCAAAAGGGTCAGAGGATTACAATTTTCTGGTCGCATTGCAGTGCTCAGCCTGTTCGGAATGATGAACTGGATTTATACCTGGTATAACCCCCGGGCCGATGCCAACGCCAAAGACCTGTCGCGTCAGATGGGAGATATTTTCTTGCAAGGCATCTGCGCTCCCGGCAAAACAAGGAAGAAACGATCGGCCCTAGCGAACTGATTTGACATCTTAACGATTCGAATTCGCGATTGCGAAAAGGAGTCTTATCCATGGCGACCACAGTACAGCCGACCGCCGGCGAGACCACAAAGCAATTAGTTAACTATCACGTCGATGCTGGCGTGGCAGTGATCGAGATGAACGATCCACCGGCCAACACTTATACCTACGAGATGAACCGGCAACTCGATGAGGCGATCCTCAAGGCGCGCATGGACAACAACGCGTACGTCATCCTGCTCACCGGTGCAGGCGACAAATTCTTTTCCGCCGGCGCAAACATTAAAATGCTGGCTAGCGTCGATCCCACTTTCAAGTACTACTTCTGCCTGCACGCCAATGAAATGCTGCTTCGTCTTGAGCACACTCCCAAACTGGTAATCGCGGCGATTAACGGACATTGCGTCGGAGGCGGTCTTGAGATCGCCATGGCCGCGGACATTCGTATTGCCCGAAAAGATGCGGGCAAGATTGGCCTGCCAGAAGTCAACTTGGGCGTGCTTCCCGGCACCGGCGGCACGCAGCGGCTTTCCCGCATGGTCGGCAAGAGCAAGGCCATCGAATTGATGGTCACGGGAAATACTTTCTCTTTTGAAGAAGCGCAGGAGCTGGGCATCATCAACGATATCTTCGATCGGGAAAACTTCATGGAGAACGTCATGGAGTACGCCCGCCAGTTCTGTCCCCCAAACAAAGCGGCCAAGGCAGTAGGACGTATCAAACGTGCGGTACAGACGGGCTGGGAAATTCCCATGGAGTCCGCCCTGGCTGTCGAACGTGAGAACCAGCAACTGCTTTTCCAAAGCGACGACGCCAAAGAGGGCCTGGCCGCCTATGTGGAGAAACGTCCAGCAACCTTTACCGGGAAATAACTGTGACAGGAAATGATGATTACTGCTAACAAGGCAAAGCTCGAGTCCGGCCGCCTGTTGATCGACGGGCAGTGGACCGATGGCGCGAAGAAGTTCGACACCATCAATCCCGCCACGGGCGAAGTCTTGACACAGGTTGTCGAGGCTTCCCCAGAAGCCATTGACCGTGCGGTGTTGGCAGCGCGGAGGGCGTTTGAGGACCGCAGCGGAGCCTGGCGCAAAATGTCAGCCAGCGAACGCGGACGTCTAATCTGGCGTCTGGCCGATCTCGTCGAGAAGCACATCGACGAACTAGCGGAGCTTGAAACTATCGACAACGGCAAACCAATCTTCGAATCGCGCTACGTGGACATGCCGATGGTCATTGACGTTCTCCGCTATTACGCGGGCTGGGCGACAAAGATTCACGGTGAAACCGTCAACACCTTCGAGACTGCATTCACCTACACGTTGCGGGAGCCCGTCGGCGTGGTGGGCCTGATCATTCCCTGGAACTTTCCGTTGTTGCTGGCTTCATGGAAGCTTGGCCCAGCGCTGGCCTGCGGCAACACCATCGTGCTCAAGCCTGCGGAGCAGACTCCCCTGACCACTCTCAGGTTTGGAGAATTGGCGATCGAAGCCGGCGTCCCCGCGGGGGTGCTGAACATCGTCACCGGTGGACCAGAAACCGGCAAAGCCATTGTGCGCCATCCCGGAATCGACAAGATTGCCTTCACTGGATCAACTGCTGTCGGCAAAGAAATAATGCGTAGCTCGGCGGACACATTAAAGCGGGTCACACTGGAGCTGGGCGGAAAGTCCCCCAACATCGTTTTCGCTGATTCCGATATTGACGGCGCCGTCAAAGGTGCCATCAACGGGATTTTTTACGGCAAAGGCGAAGTCTGTAATGCAGGTTCACGGCTGTTCGTTGAAAAAAAAGTTCAGGACGAATTTCTCGAGAAGCTTGTGGCTCGCGCCAAGAAACTGCAGCCCGCCGATCCGCTCGATCCCAAGACTCGTTTAGGAGCCATCGTCAGCCAGGAGCAGATGCAAACTGTGCTCAGCTACGTCGAAACAGGAAAGAGAGAAGGCGCGAAGCTGATTGCCGGCGGGAACCGCGTTTCCGTCGATGGCGGAAAAGGATTTTTCCTCGAGCCCACCATCTTCGGCGACGTCACCAACGACATGAAGATTGCTCAGGAAGAAATCTTCGGCCCCGTGCTGGCGACGTTAAGCTTCGACGATATCGACCAGGTGATTGACCTCGCCAACCGCAATCAGTACGGCCTCGCAGCGGCAGTCTGGACCCGCGACATAAAAAAAGCGCATTCGGTATCCCGCCAGCTCAAAGCTGGAACAGTTTGGATCAACACCTACGGATTGATGGACGCCGCCTTACCCTTTGGCGGATACAAAAGTTCAGGCTTCGGCCGTGAATTGGGAATGCACGCGATTGAGCACTACACAGAGTTAAAAACGGTATGGCTGAATTTATAAAGAGGACTTATGCCGGGTAAAGTTGCAAAAATCGGAACTTTCAGCGATTGGGTCGGGATGTTCGACGACTGGCGCAAAGAGATCGGCGTCAATCATGACGAGATCGCCGACTTCAAATTCGACACGCTTTACGGCGCGATTGAAACCGAAGAAATTCAATTCGGCCACTTCAAGGGACGCCGCAAGTGGGAGAATCTTCGCCAGGTGCCCACGCAGCAGATGCGCGACGCCTTAATCAATCTGATCGTCTATCAGGGCGATACCGAATTTGCCAGCGTGGAGCAGCAACGCAAACTGTTCGAGACCGCTCCTACCGACTGGGATCGGCGCGCGCTCACCCGCGTGATGATTGAAGAGATGCGCCACGGTTGGCAGATGTGCGCGTTGTTGGTGGATCACTTTGGTTATTCGGGCAAGGTCGAAGCCCAGAAGATGCTCGAGCGCCGCGCCTTCGATAACCAGCGGCTGCTCGGCGCATTCAACGTCGATGTTGATAACTGGATGGATTTCTTCACTTACACCGACTTCGTCGACCGCGATGGAAAGTTTCAGTTGCAGATGCTGAAGTATTCCGCGTTCGCTCCGCTCGGCCGCTCCATGTCTTATATGTTGCGCGAAGAAGCGTTCCACATGGGCACCGGAAACGATGGATTGAGGCGAATCGTCGAAGCAGGCGTGATTCCAGCGTGGCTGATCCAGCGATATCTGAATAAGTGGATATCAAGTTCATACGACTTATTTGGTACGGACCACTCCTCGTCGGCGCATTGGGCCTACGTGTGGGGGATCAAGGGCCGTTATGACGAGCCGAAAAATGAGCAGGAGGCGAAGCTCGACGAATTAAACGACTACAACCGTCAGCTTTATCGTGACGAGGTAGCGGGACTGATCGAGCGTTTCAACACTGTTTTGAAACCTGGAGAGCCCAAACTGTATGCGCCGGACATAAAGTTCAATCGCGCCATCGGCCGCTGGGCAGGCTTGAAGTTCCACGCCCAGACCGGCGAGCCGCTGGATGACCGTGCCTATGAGCAGCATTTAAAGGAATACATGCCCACTCCGGAGGATAAGACTCTGCTGCTGGACATCATCCGTAACGAGAAAAAGTGGATCGTTGCCAAAGAGGGTGGACGCGATCCTCTAGCCACGATTGGTGAGCCACGAAAATCGGCAATTAATTTGTGACAAATCTTATCGACTCACGTAGCGACAGGCGACTCGCCTGTCCAGGTTTTGATACGTGGTGACGACTATTTCCGAAACCAACACCCGGCAGCTCGGCGCCACGTCATCCGACTATACCCTGGGCGAGCTGATGGTCGCGATTGCGGCCCGTGAAATTCAGGAGGCTGAAGTGGTGTTCGTCGGAATGCGACTGCCGTTGATCGCGTTTGTCGTGGCAAAAAGAACTCACGCTCCGAATGCAGTTGGATTATTCGAAAATGGAGTGATTCGCTCAACTGCCGCGCCGGAGCTGATCTACACCATGGCCGATCCACCGAACATTCGCGGCGCCACGCAATGTCTGGACATGCTGGGAGTGATGAGCCTGTTACAGTCCGGTCGCGTCCATCTGGGATTTCTAGGCGCGGCTGAGGTGGATCGCTTGGGCAATCTGAACTCCACCGAGGTGCGTGGGCCGAAAGGACGCACTCGCCTTCCTGGCTCAGGCGGAGCGTGCGACATCGCGTCTCTGGCGCAGCGCTTCGTCGTGCTGCTCGAGCACAGCCGCGAGCGTCTGCCCGAGCGAGTTTCTTATCTCACAAGTCCAGGTTACGGAGACGGACAGGGCTGGCGGCAACGTATGGGTCTGCCTCGTGGCGGTCCAGCGGCGGTGATAACTACCAAAGCTGTCCTGCGTTTTGCAGACGATGGAGAAGCTTATCTTTCGTCGGTGCATCCCGGCATCGAGCTGGATGAAGTTCTGAGCAACACCGGGTGGAAATTGCGGATTGCTGAACATGTGAGCCAGACTTCCGAGCCCAGTGCAGCAGAGTTGAAAGCAATTCGCGACTACGATAAAGATGGATTCTGGACTAAGTGAATCCCTCGAGCGCGAACCCTGACCCTGCGGATTAACGAATGGCGATACAAACATCTACGAAGTTCTCTCGAGTAACGCTCAGCTATCACCCCCCAGTTGCACATGTGTCCCTGCAAAATCCGCCGTTGAATGTGATTGATATTGCGATGATGGAGGAAATGGCAGAAGCGCTGGTAGAAATCGAGGCCCGCCCGGATGTCCTGGTCATCGTGTTTGCCGGCTCCGGCAAACACTTCTCTGCTGGAGTCGATATCGCGGCTCACACTGCGGATAAAGTTGAGGCGATGCTGGCCAAGTTTCACGCCGTAATTCACTTGCTGGTAAGCTCGAAAAAGGTAAGTATCGCCGCCGTGCACGGCCATTGCCTGGGTGGAGGCGCTGAGCTGGCCCTGGTCTGCGATTTGGTGTATACGGCCGAATCCGCTACCTGGGGCTTCCCAGAAATCACACTGGGATGCTATCCGCCAGTTGCGGTGACAGCGCTGGCCGCGGTCGTCGGACAAAAGCATGCCGCCGATCTCATACTGACCGGCCGCAGTATCAGTGGTAAAGAGGCGGCAAATATCGGGCTCGCTAATCGAGCCGTCTCCAGTGAAGAGGTCGAATCGGTGCTGCAGGAATCCATCGAGCATCTCAAAAAACTTAGTTCAGCGGCACTGGCCGTCACCAAAAAAGCGATCTATGCGTGGGACTCAATTCATTTCGACAAGGGACTGGCGCGCGCTGAAAAGATTTATCTCGACGATCTGATGACGACCGAGGACGCACAAGAGGGAATCAATGCTTTCCTTCAGAAACGGGAACCGCTGTGGAAGGGCAGGTAACGCCAACCACTAAACCGCGCCGCGTTAAGCCAGCACACCTGATGTGCGGTATGCCGTTGTGGGGTATCTGCGGCGCGATACTGTGCTCGTATCTGGCCTATGTGTCCTATGCGCATGTGCGTCAGGGAGAGTTCACTTGGTCACACGATCTCTTGTCGATCGTGACTTACGCGGTTTGGGTACTTCTGATCGCAGGGCTGATCAGTGAGACTCGCTGCCTGCGTGAACGTCTTTTCTTTGTTCTGGTATTCGCCAACTTCACACTGGGATTTGTACTCGCGGTGTGGGCGGAGGCTCCTTTCGAGATGGTTCGCAAGGTAAGGGAAATTTCGTCAGCACTGTGGGCCTTGGCGGCGATCGCCAGTTTGGTGGTCGCGCTATCTCGCGGACGCAGCACTGCGGAGAAGAAAGCAGATGTCTAAGCTCCTGTCCATGCCCGGGGCGATCTCTGACTTCGTCCCTGATGGCGCCTCGGTCGCTCTCGGTCTGCAGATGGAGCAGATGATTCCTTTTGCTGCCGGACACGAGATCATCCGCCAAAAAAAGCGCGGCCTGACGCTCATCGGTCCCATCTCAGACATTCTCTTTGATCAGATAATCGCCGCCGGATGCGCCGAGCAGGTGATTGCCGCCTGGGTTGGCAATGTGATGATGGGATCGGCCTACAACTTCCGGCGCGCTGTCGAACAGGATGAATTGAAAATCTTTAACATGACCAATTTCACCGTGACGCTGGCTCTCCAGGCCGGGGCAATGGGAGTCCCATTTCTTCCCACGCGCACTGCGTTAGGCAGCGATGTGCCCAAGGGAAACCATTTTTTCTACCAGATTTTTTCCCCATTTACGCCCAAGGAACCGTTGTGGGCGGTTCGCGCGTTGAATCCCGAAGTCACCATCGTGCACGTCCAACGCTCAGATGCCGAAGGAAACGCGCACTGCTGGGGCAACTTCGGCGTGCTGCTGGAGGGTGTTCGCGCCGCCAAACGAGTCATTGTAGTGGCGGAAGAAATTGTTGAGCCAGAGGTGATTGCCAGTGATCCTAATCGTACGGTCATCCCCGGATTTATGGTGAGCGCCGTGGTTCATTGTCGCTATGGTGCACATCCATCCCCGGTGCAGGGATACCACAATCGTGACAATGCTTTCTTCCGCCAATATCACCAGCAAACGAAAACAAAAGCAGACAGCGATGCCTGGCTCGAACGATGGATTTACAGCGTGCCAGATCGCCGTGCATACATGAATCAACTGGGCGCTTGCCGCGTCGAAGAGTTGGCCGTGAAGCAACACGCATATGCGGCACAGACAGATTATGGATGTTGAAAAAGCAGCGCTTGGCACTTGGCACTTAGCATTTTGCCTCCGAAACTGCTGGGAACTGGATAAAGGCGGCATGAACCAGGAATGGCTAAGTGCTGAATGCTAAGTGCCGAGTTTTTTCCCATGGACTTTGAAATCAGCTCCGGAAAAGTAAACACCATGCTCAAGCAAGGCGAGAAATTCACCTTGCTCGACGTGCGCGAGCCTTGGGAATTGGAGAAAGCTCGAATCGAGGGCAGCAAGAATATTCCAATGGGAGAAATCCCAGCGCGGGCAAATCAGGAACTGGATCCTGAGGAACGCATCGTAGTGATTTGCCATCACGGCGTACGCTCACTGAGCGTCACCAACTGGCTCCGTCAGCAAGGATTCGATAAGACTCAATCCATTCGCGGCGGAATTGACGGCTGGGCGCGCACGGTAGATCCGAAGATTCCGCTGTACTGAGGAAGGACACATGATCTCTAAATGCTGCCTTCTGTTAATTCTGATGACAAGCCCAGCCACGTTTGCAGCAGAGAAACATTGCTATATGTGCGACCTTCACGAGCGAACTCGATTGACCGAGGAACGAACAACACAATTGCGAAGATGGGTAAAGGGTATCCCGGAAGGCGACGTCTGTGCTGGTTCTATTAAGTTCGAGGATGCAGCCAAGACTTCGAAAGAGCCGAAATGAAGAAAGAACTCATCGAACTTCGCGTCAACGGCCGCTCGCACGAGCTGGCAATCGAACCCACCAAGTTGCTACTGGACGCGTTGCGTCAGGACTTGCAGCTTACCGGTTCCAAGCGTGCCTGTGACGATTCATCCTGCGGCGCTTGCACCGTGCTGGTGGATGGTATTCCCATGCTCTCGTGCACAATGCTGGCCGCTAGTTGCGAAGGACAGGAGATCACCACCATCGAAGGAGTGAGCGAGCACGGCAGTTTAGCCGCGATTCAGAAAGCATATGGCGACTGGGGAGGCGCTCAATGTGGCTTCTGCACGCCGGGTTTCATCATGACAGTCAAGTTTCTTCTCTCCAATAATTCGGATCCTACGGAAGCCGAGGTTCGCAGCGCGCTCAGCAGCAATCTTTGCCGCTGCACTGGTTACAGCCAGATGTATCAGGCAATCAAAGCCGCAATTGAAGCCGAACAGAAGGGAATGGCAGTCGTTAAGTAAAGTCCTGACAACCTTCCAGAGCATAATGAATTTGGCCTTGCCAACGACGAACGACCAATGACCAACGACGACTTTTCAATCATCGGGAAACCCATCGCCATGGTGGACGCCGCAGGCAAGACCACCGGCGCCGGTAAATACACCGACGACCTCACCATGTCCGGCATGCTGGTGGGAAGAATCCTGCATTCGCCCTTCCCCCACGCGCGCATTAAGCACATTGACACCCGCCGCGCCGAGAAGGTGGAAGGAGTCGTAGCCGTCATTACCGGCAAAGACGCTCCCACTCCTTATGGAATTCTTCCGGTGGGCCACGACGAACATGCGCTGGCTGTCGACAAAGTCCGGTACGTGGGTGACAACGTCGCCTGCGTGGCTGCCATCGATGAGGCCACAGCCGACCAAGCCTTGGAGTTGATCGACGTCGAGTATGAAGTGCTGCCTGCCTATTTCGATCCCGAAGAAGCAATGAAAGCGGAAACTAATCTCATCCATGAGAACAAGCTGAACAACATCGAAAAAGATTATCACCACGTCTTTGGCGACCCAGAAAAAGGCTTTGCTGAAGCAGATTGTGTGGCTGAAGCGCGCTACATCGCGAATGAAGTCACACATGCCGCCATGGAACCGCACTCAACCCTGGCCGCATTCGAAATCGATTCGCAGACCGGTAAGCCCGGACGCTTGACGGTCTGGTCATCTACCCAGGTTCCGTACTACTTGCAGCACAAATTGGCGCTGGTGCTCGAGATGCCCATGGCGCAGATTCGCGTGATCAAGCCGCTGGTGGGCGGCGGATTCGGCGGCAAGAGTGAAGTAATCCCGCTGGAAATCATTGCGGCGATTGCGTCCCGCGCCGCTCGTGCCCCGGTGAAGATCACCTACACTCGCGAAGAAGTGTTCTGGGCACATCGCGGGCGTCCGAGGACAATCATTGATCTGAAGACTGGCGTCACGAAGGACGGCCGCATTACTGCGGTCAAAGCACGAGTGGTGCAGGACGGCGGAGCATACTGCTCCTATGGCGTTGTGACGATTCTTTATTCCGGGGCGCTGCTGGGCGCGCTTTATGACATTCCTCACATTCAATACGACGGCTACCGGGTACTGACCAACAAGCCCGCCTGCGGCGCCATGCGCGGACATGGCACCGTAAACGTGCGCTTTGCTTTCGAAACCCAGATGGACGAGCTTGCGGCAAAACTGAACCTGGATCCCGCGGAAATCCGTCAACGCAATCTGCTTCAGGCTCCTTGCGTTACCATTAACGGCCTTCGGGTTCAAAGCTACGGCCTGCCGGAGTGCATCGAGAAAACGGTGGAGCGCTCAGGCTGGAAACAACGAAAAGGAAAGCTTCCGCGCGGTCGCGGACTGGGCATTGCTTGCAGCCACTACGTCAGCGGCGCTGCCAACTCGATCATCCGCTCCGACATGCCACACTCCACGGTGAACATCAAGATTGATCGCGACGGTGGAGTCGTGGTTTACACGGGCGCGTCTGAAATCGGTCAAGGTTCAGACACCATGACGGCTCAAGTTGCCGCCGAAACGCTGGGCTGTTCGCTGGGACGCATAAAGATTGTAGCTGCCGATACCGATCTCACTCCGATCGACATTGGCTCGTACTCCAGTCGCGTGACCTTCATGGCTGGCAACGCTACCCTTCGCGCCGCCGAACAAATAAAAAAGCAAATCGCCGTAGCAGCAGCACGCAAAATGAACTGCCCGGTTGAAGAGTTAATCTTCCGCAACGATGTCGTATCCAGGAAAGACGCAAGTGTGGCGCGGGCGCCCTCGCCCGCGGATCTCGCCGAGAATCAACCAACCGTCAGCGGCCACGTGGACGGCCAGATTCTTCGTGGTTCCCTGCAACAAAAACGAAAAGATGAAGGCCCGAAAACTTCGATGAGCTTCGAGGAAGCCGTAGTCGCCGCCATCGACTTCCACGGCGCTCTAACCGGAACAGGCTCCTACGCGCCACCTCCCGCAGCACGTGGTGGCAAGCACAAAGGCGCTGGCGTCGGGCCTTCTCCCGCGTACTCGTATTCAGCTCAAGTAGCCGAAGTCACCGTGGACGAAGACACCGGCGAAGTCACCGTCCATAAAGTCTGGGCCGCGCACGATTGCGGCCGCGCTTTGAATCCGGTCTCGGTAGAGGGTCAAATCATCGGATCGGTGTGGATGGGAATGGGCCAGGCGCTGACCGAAGAGATGGTCTGGAAAGATGGCATGTTGATGAATCCTGGATTGCTCGAATATCGCAGTCCTTCATCCGTCGAATCTCCTGAGGTGGAACCGATTATCGTTGAGAGCATCGATCCCGAGGGCCCGTTCGGCGCCAAGGAATGCAGCGAAGGGTCGCTCGCAGCAACCATTCCGGCGATATCCAATGCTATTTACGACGCGGTTGGGATTCGCTTGCACGAAGCTCCCTTCACTCCCGAGCGAGTGCTCTCCGCCCTGCGAGCTAAAACCGCGCACAAGAAAATTGATCTGACGGAAGGAGTCGATCCCACCGCTCCAATTCATTTCCGTGAACACGGTGGCGCGCTCTGGTTCCGGGGCAAAGGACCTGAACGCCACGCTCTCGATCCGGCGCGGCGGGAAACCAGGGCTGAAACAGGAGGGGACGATTGAGTCTCCCACAATTCACCCTGCTGCGACCGCGCACGCTGCAAGAAGCCGTCGGAGCACTCGGTAAGCATGCCTCAAATATCCGCGTGCTAGCCGGCGGCACCGATCTCATTCCCTCCATGCGCCAGAAATTATTCGAACCCAAATATGTTCTCGATATTCGGCAGCTCGCCGAACTGAAAGGCGTTTATCACCACCCTGGCGGAGGAGTTTCTATCGGCGCTCTCTCCACCCTTACCTCCGTCGAGCACTCTGAATTTCTTCGCAAACACTATCCCGTTCTTAGTGAAGCGGCCGCGACCGTCGCGTCTCCGGTCCTACGAAACATGGGCACAATTGGCGGCAACATCTGTTTGGACACGCGCTGCCTGTGGTACAACCAGTCGCTCACCTGGCGCAAAGGATGCGGTTTCTGCATCAAGAAAGACGGCGACTTGTGCCATGTTGCTCCTGGAGGGACCAAATGTTGGGCTGCCTTCTCCGGAGACACTCCGGCAGCGCTGCTGTGCCTCAACGCAGAAATAGAGCTCGCAAGCGAATCCGGCGTCAGACGAATGCCATTGCGCGATTTCTACACCGGCCTTGGAGATACATACCGGACGTTGCAGCCAGCCGAATTGTTGACTCGTGTGTTCTTGCCCGAATCGTTGGCGGACTATCGCGGCGCTTACCGGAAGCTGCGAGTTCGAGGGTCGATTGATTACCCGCTCGCCGGAGTTGCAGTCGTGATGAAACGATCCAATGGCCAAGTCGCAGACGTACAGATAGCCCTGACCGCCGTGAACCCTGCGCCGGTGCTGGTCAAAGGCATTCAACAGTTATTGCACGGCAAAGCGGTAGATGATCAGCTAGCCGATGCCGCCGCAGTATTGGCGGCAAAAACTGCCAAGCCCTTGACCACATCTGCGCTCACCCCGGAGTATCGCCGGGAAATGATTCGGGTGTTCACTAAGCGAGTGCTGTTGGAAATCAGCGGCCAGTGGCCAGTGGTCAGTGGCCGGTAACGACCGTAGAGCATCCGATAAAATGTTACTGACACCTGCCCACTGACAACTGCCTTATGATCACGGACTGCCACATTCACATCCAGCCCATAGAAATGTTCAAGCCGCAAGCGCTGGAACTGATGAAAAAGCAGCGGCCTAACTTTGATCAGATTGCCGAATTCTGCCGTTCTCCCCAGGCTTTCCTCAAATATCTCGACGCCGCGGGAGTCGAGCGCGCTGTGCTGATCAACTACGTGGCTCCTGAGGTCATCGGCTTCACCTCAGGCGTAAATCAGTTCGTCGCCGATTACACCAAAGAGAATCCTAAGCGGCTGATCTCCTGCGGCAGTCTTCATCCTCGTCATACTTCGAACGTCATGGCTGACGTAGAACAGCTCTTGCGGCTGGGTATCCGCATGATCAAAATCCATCCCCCGCATCAGCTTCTATTCCCCAATGCTTACCTGACCGGAATGAAGGAATTGGAAATCATCTACCGCGCCGCTGAGGCCAACGGCATCCCGGTGATGTTTCATACCGGGACCTCTATTTTTCCCGGCGCGCGCAACAAATATGGCGATCCCGTCTACATCGATGACGTCGCCGTCGACTTTCCCAAGCTGAAAATCCTGCTCGCGCACGGGGGCCGGCCGCTGTGGATGCAGACGGCATTTTTTCTTGTCCGCCGCCACCCCAACGTTTTTCTGGACATCAGCGGCATTCCGCCCAAGACGTTGCTGCAATATTTTCCGCGGCTGCAGCAGATCGCTCACAAAACACTTTTCGGCACGGACTGGCCCGGCCCGGGCGTGGCCGATGTTAAGACAAACCTCGACGACTTCCGCGCGCTGCCATTGTCCCAAGAAATCCAACAGCAAATCCTCAGCCGCACCGCCCTGCAAATCTGGCCAGCGTGACGTTATTGGGAAATGAACCAGAGGACAAGGCTGCACAAAGGAATTTCTTCGCGTACTTCGTGTCCTCTTTGGTTGAAGACTTCGCGGAAAAGATCAAGCTAGCGGGAAGAGAAAAGGTGCCCCATCTTGGCCTTTTTAGTTTTCAAGTAATCCTCGGAGTGAGCATTGGGAGCAACTTCGCACGGCACTCGCTCTCTCACCTCGATGCCGCCACGTTCCAGCGCGGCGACTTTATCGGGATTATTGGAAAGCAGCCGCACACTGGAGACCCCCAGCGCCTTCAGGATTTCCGCCGGCATGGCAAACTCACGGTGATCCGCCTTGAAACCGAGGCGTTCGTTGGCTTCGACAGTATCGAGCCCCGTGTCCTGCAGTTCGTAGGCCTGCAGCTTGGCCATCAGTCCAATGCCCCGTCCCTCCTGCTGTTCGTAGATAAGCACGCCGGCACCTTGCTGGGCGATCATGGAAAGCGCCATCTCTAGTTGGCCGCGGCAATCGCAACGCAGCGAACCGAACACATCTCCGGTGAGGCACTGAGAATGAATCCGCACCAGAGGTGGCGCGGACCGCACATCTCCCATCACCAAAGCGACCGCACTCTCGGCCCGCCGGTCGGCACCGAAGTCTCCCTCAAACCCCAAAATCCGAAACTTGCCCCAGCGGGTAGGGAAGTCGGCCGAGGCAATCTGTCGAATCGAGCTCACAACAACATTATAGCGGTGGGAGGATGGTCGTTGGCGGACGACCAAGGACTAAGCCAACCACCTCGATGCTTGGTCTTCAACTCAATACGCTGCTAAAATTACATGTCAATCCGGTGACACAACTGGGGCTATAGCTCAGCTGGGAGAGCGCATCGTTCGCAACGATGAGGTCGTCGGTTCGATCCCGACTAGCTCCACCATAGTTTCAATCACTTAGCACCGTCTTTTTTCCAATCACGTTCCATTACGTTCCAATACTCAGTTGATGGTTGGGCTCTTCGACGGGTCAATCTGCACCCACCGTGACTCCACCATGTCCATCATCTTGCTCACGGCCCGTCGCTGACTGTCGGGTACGTGTTGAGCGCAGATGTCCATGGTGGTCGAGATGCGAGAGTGCCGCATGTGATGTTGCACTTCCTTTGGGTTTACGCCTGCTTCGATCATCCATGTAGCACAGGACGTCCGTAGCGAGCGCCACGTTGCTTTCTTGGGGTCTATGCCCAGCTTGATGGCTGCCGGGCGCAGGTGACGGCGTAATACGTTGCCATCGCGCATCGGAGCGCCATTGCGGAGGGATTGGAAGACAAGGTCCTCTGGTCCGTCCGCCCGCACCAACTTGATGCGTTTTTTCGCGCCTTTGCCGCCCCAGTTAATTTCTACCTCAAGAGTTTTTAGTCGGCGAATGCGACTGATGACCGATAGGGCTACGCCGATGGTTGTCGAGCTGCCCACGGTCTTGGTCACACTCCAATCACCGCGACAATAGCGTTCATCGACGATGATGCCGTCATCCCGTACATCGTCCCATTTCAGTCCGACGAGTTCACTGACTCGCAATCCGCTAAAGACTGCGACGTAGATCATCGTGGCGTAAGGCTCGTCCACGAAGTCCACCAGCCTCTCGAACTCTTCCGGGGTGATGTGTGGCTTCTGCCGTTTCTTGTTTACAACCTTGGTGCGGGGGATCTGCACGGCCAAGAGTGGATTCTTGATGAGCAGGTCATAACGCACCGCGTTCCCGAGCACTGCCGAGAGTACCTCTTTGATTTTCAGTACAGTGTCCCCACCCAGCTCAGAGCTGCCCAAGCCGGAGAAATACTTCTGCAGGGTCAACGTGCTCAAGTCCCGCAGCGGCATGTCTCCAAATGCTGGCATCAGGTACTTTCGCAAGGTTCCCTCATAGCTGGCCTGGGTAGTGCTGGCCATGAGGGGCAGCACGGTAGGCCGATAGGTGCCGTTTACGTACTCGCCGAATCGAGTAGCGGACCCGATAGTCTGGAGCCCTTGGTTCATGGGTCGCAACAGTTCAGTTGCGATTTTGCGGGCCTCGCGTTCCGGCGTCTCAGCCGGGCAGACTTTCATGCGTTTTCGTTTGCGCTCAAGCCTCCCTTCTTTGAACTCGTCTTGCCATGGATTTATCCACCACCAGTGTCCCTCCCTGAATGGTTTCGGTTGCTGATAACGTCTCGCGGCCATTGCTGAGAAGTCTCCTCTCAGCGGAGCCGGGTAGTTCACCTCGGCCGAAACGATAACATGACGCGGCGGAGCCACTTTTGTGCTACGTCGCCGAGTTGTTGCCCTTGCGAACTCATCTGTCGTTACGAATCAAACTGAACGTTCTTTCGTACTTATGCCGCCAATTTCCGACGCCTGCTTTCAATCAGTTGCCGCGCCTTTTTTGGCCAGGTTTGTTTGGTACTCGCCTCATTGCATGTAACTCGCTGCTGACGCCTGCTTCCGAGGTGCGCTCGACTCGTCGCTGTAGTCAACCAGCGTCAGTTTTGCTCACCCTTCGCTGGAGTCAATCGTGAAATAGACCGGAGCCGGAGGATTGTCGGCTTTGATGTCGAACTCCATCCGGCGAACCTTGGAAGGGGAG
>MNGW01000125.1 GCA_001918935.1 Acidobacteriales bacterium 13_1_40CM_3_55_5
AAGGCCATCCGCGACAGCATGGCCTACCACCACAGCTTCAATCCCAAAGACATGCGCGCCGTGTTTGTTTTCGATACCATCGCGGACTTGGGTGAATTGCATATCATCACCATGGGCATCAAGGTCCTGCTCGGTTTTATCGGCCTGCTCACGCTCGGCATCGGCGGTGTGGGCTTGATGAACATCATGCTGGTCTCCGTGACCCAGCGTACCCGCGAGATTGGCGTAGAGAAAGCCCTAGGCGCACATCGCTGGCATATCCTCTTCCAGTTCCTGGCAGAAGCACTGGCCATCACTTTCCTCGGGGGGCTGGCGGGCGTTGCACTAGCCTACCTAGTTTCCTGGGCGGTAGGATCGCTGACGCTTTGGAGTGCTTTCATCGAAAACGCCAGCGAAGGAGACATTCACCTCAGCATCGATACCACGATTCTGTTCTGGTCGACAGCTATCTTGGCTCTTGTCGGAATTGTCAGTGGCATGTTGCCTGCGATCAAAGCCGCGCGGCTGGATCCGATTGAAGCGTTGCGATACGAGTAGCGCGCAATCTTCTACAATCTTCAGGTGCCCGAATCTGGTAACTCCCGGCTCGAACGTGTCCTCGCACAACTTCGTCTTTACGAGCACCCTTTGCTCGATTTCAACGCGCGATCTAAAGGCGAGGGCGTGGAAGTCATCATCACCTTCAAAAATCCCTCTGTTCCCGTGCATACTTATTATTTCGAGTTCCATCCCCGCGATCTGGACCACCCTCAATTTGAATGGAGCTTCCAGCGCCAGCTCTACGATTGCCTGCACGACTATCTGGTCGAAATGTTCATCCGTACGCCACAGGACCGCGTGGAACGTCAGCGGAGGGGCTTGTGACCCTGCGGCAAATAATCGAGCAGGAAATCCGCGAGCGCGGACCTATTCCGTTTTCCCGCTACATGGAGCTTTGCCTCTATCATCCCGAACTGGGTTACTACTCGCGCCATGCCGAACAATTTGGAAAAGCTGGAGACTTCTACACTTCGAGCGACGTACACGCGGTCTTCGGACGTCTGCTGGCCCGCCAGTTCGAGGAAATCTGGCGGGCGCTGGGTTCTCCAGTGCGAATTGAAATATTAGAACTCGGTCCCGGTCGCGGACAATTCGCCCAGGATGTGCTCGACTGGTCGCAGAAAAAATTCCCAGATTTCTTTCACGCTTTGCATTACTCGCTGGCTGAAAACTCTCCTGCCCTGCGACGGCGGTTGCAATCAACGATGAGCCAACACTTGGCTGCAGGAAAGGCCTCACTGTGCCCAGAAACCGAACTCGACGGAGGGGAAACCGCGACTCGGGACCGCACGAGCGGGAGGATAACAACGGTGAAGAGCACACTGATGGATGCGCCGTGGAAGGGCACGACTTCACTCATGCCGAAGCGGCCGTTCTTAGGGAGGGCTTTAGCCCCTGGGGTTCGTTTGGAGCCGGCCATCATCTTCGCCAACGAATTCTTTGACGCTCTTCCCGTGGAGGTTCTCAGCTCGCAAGGGGCACTGCGCATTTCCGCCGAAAAAGGCCGTTTCATCGAAACCTGGGCGCCGCCGTCATCTGAGGAACTCGATCTCCTCGAGCGTTATGGCGTCCATCCCGAAGTTGCCGAACGAATCGAGGTTCCCTTGATGGCGCAGCAATCCATGGCGCAGATCGCGTCGAATGTAGGGCGCGGCATTCTAATCGCCATCGACTACGGATACACACGCCAGGAACAACTCGCCGGCCGGCATCGCGGCACTGTCACCGCATTCCGCCAGCACTCCATAAGCCCCAACCCTTACGAAGCTCCTGGGGAGCAAGACATCACCGCGCATGCGAATTTCACCGCTCTTACTGTTGCGGCAGAGCAGAACGGAATGCACGTGCATCCGCTCATCACTCAGTCACAATTCCTGATGGGAATCGGCGAGGCCAATCAATTTGCCGACGCCTTCGAAGAATGCCGTCTGCCGCAGGAGCGCGCCAAAGTAGCGCTACAGCTGAAGCATCTGGTCACACCCGCTGGGATGGGAGAAAACTTCCACGTACTGCTGGCGGCCAAGGGGATCGACGCAAAAAATCTTGCCGGTTTGAGTGGATTGTCGTTTGCCAACAGCAGACAACGGGGCGCATAAAAACAATTTCTCTTCTTATAAAAATCTTTCATAGGAAATTATGGTTCGGGAGCTTTTGTCCGGACATCTATGAAGCACTGCGAGAAACGCGGTAGAGAGGATCGAGATGGAACCCCGTCCACCATCCTGGAAAATCCTGTTGGCGTTCGCCATCATTTATTTCGTCTGGGGATCTACGTTTCTAGCGATTCGTGTGGGAGTCCACGAAGTCCCTCCGTTCTTATTAGCGGCGCTGCGTTTTTTCGCAGCTGGCCTCGCGCTTTATGGCTGGATGCGTCTCAAGGGCACGCCAGCTCCCAGCCGCCGCGAGTGGGCAGGCGCCTTCTTCCTCGGGACACTGATTTTCGTTATCGATTACGGCTGCGTGTTTTGGGCGGAACAGCGCGTGCCCTCCGGAATTGCGGCTGTGGTGCTGGCAACCATTCCGGTTTTCATTACGTTGCTGGAAATCACCTTCCTGCGAACGCAACGACTGACCGTCCGCCTCTGTCTGGCGCTAATCGTGGGCATCTGTGGCGTCGCGGTGTTGGTGAATCATTCGTTTTCTTTGGGTGAAGTTCCGATCAATCGCCCCGGGGCTATTGCTCTCCTGGTGGCAGCATTCACATGGTCCGTGGCCACGATCCTCACTCGGCGGCTTCCACTGCCAGCTTCAAAGCCCATGAGTGCGGCCGCCCAGATGCTCACCGGCGGAGTTCAGCTCTTCGTCCTCACCGCCCTGTCCGGCGAGTTTGCGGGATTTCGCGTGCAAGCCGTTTCCTGGAACGCATGGTTCGCGCTGCTTTACCTCATTATCGCCGGCTCGATTGTCGGCTTCACCGCCTACGTTTGGTTGCTGCACTATGAGTCGCCCACCAAAGTGGGGACTTACGCTTACGTGAATCCCGTAGTGGCGGTAATCCTGGGATATTTTCTTGGGGGAGAGGCGGTCGGTCTTCGCACACTTCTCGGGACATTGTTGGTGCTGGTGAGCGTCATCACGATTACGACGACGCCGAAGGCGGTAACGGGCATTCATGAGAAAGATGCCGAAGCTGGCGCTGAGTTGAATCCTGCTGAAGCTGATTAGGTTCTGGAAAGTTCCAAAGAACTAACTGTCTGAGCTCGGTCTGGACGCCAGGTACTGATCGAGACCAGGAATTGTGTGCGCCTAATGTTAGTGAATACGCAGTAAAACTGCGATGTAACTGCGGACCTTGCTTATCAACGCACGATCTGCCTTGGAGTGGTAGGCGACGTCTCGCGCCTTCCAGTCCACGCTTTTCAGATGATCGACCAGGACGGCACCTTCGACACTATCCACGACAACCGGAAGCGCGAAGGGATACGGCTTGCGTTTACTAGGGAGAGGGCAGACTACAACCAGACCGCTAGCGCGATTGTACCCTTGATCGGTCAAGACCAGCGCTGGGCGGCGTTTGGCTTGCTCGCGGCCAGCCTGCGGATCAAAATCCAACCACACGACGTCCCCCGCCTCGGGTACGTACGAGGCTACCATTCAATGATTTCCTTTCCTTTGTCAGGCCCCCAGGTAGTTTCCTCGTAACGGTTTTTCGGGGTGATCTGTGTGACCAGGTCTTCCAGGGCTGGAACTTTCTCGGTGCGGCGCAGTTCGACGCGTCCCTTCTTAGCCACGATTACTATCGCATCGCCTTCTTGCATACGCGCTTCTTCAGCCACAGTCTTAGGAATGCGGACCGCCAGGCTATTGCCCCACTTCACTACTTGCGCTCTTGGCATGAACACCCCCATTTAAGTAGACACAAAGTATACACCATAAGATCTATAATGTATATACGCTGGGCAAAGCGTAAAACGCGGTGCATCTTGCCGGCGTGATTGCACTTTTAGGGGGCGAAGCCAAAACAAATGACCTGGCATCGTTCCAACAACCGTACCCAAAATTCCTACGGTCGGGTCATCTTCTCGGGCTTCATCAGATCATTGAACTCTTCGCGCGTGAGATACCCCAACTTCAATGCCGCCTCAAGCAAACTGGTGCGCTCGACGTGCGCAGTGTGGGCGATCTTGGCAGCTTTGTCGTATCCGACCTTGGGCGCAAGCGCGGTTACCAACATCAGCGAGTTATTCACGTACCAGTCAACCTTGGCGCGATCAACCTCGATGCCCTTGATCATGTACTCGACGTAGCCATGACAGGCGTCCGCGATCAGAGTGACGGAATGGAGGAAGTTGTAAATCATTACCGGTTTAAAAACGTTGAGTTCGAAGTTGCCTTGCGAGCCGGCGAAGCCAACGGCAGCGGCAGCGCCGTGGACCTGTACGCAGACCATCGTCATGGCTTCGGCCTGCGTTGGGTTCACTTTGCCCGGCATGATCGACGAACCCGGTTCATTCTCCGGGATGGACAGTTCGCCGAGACCACAACGTGGGCCGGAAGCCAGCCAGCGAATATCATTCGAAATCTTCATGAACGACGCAGCCAGCGTTTCCAGCGCGCCCTGTGCGAAGACGATCTCGTCGTGTGCTGACAGCGCGGCGAATTTGTTGGGATGGGAACGGAAGGGAAGCCCAGTGAGTTCGGCAATTTTCTTCGCAGCCCGTTCCGCGAATTCGGGATGCGCGTTCAGCCCCGTGCCGACCGCGGTTCCGCCAATGGCGAGATCGTAGAGTCCATCGAGCACCTGCTCCAGGCGCTTGATATCGCGCTCCAGCAGGCTGGCCCATCCACCGAACTCTTGTCCGAAGGTGAGTGGGACGGCGTCTTGCAGGTGGGTGCGGCCGATTTTTACTACGTCTTTAAATTCTTTCGCCTTGGCGGCGATGGCGTCATGAACAGTTTTCACTGCGGGAATCAGCGCGTTGGTCACGCGTTCCGCGGCCGCGATGTGCATTGCTGCAGGAAACGTGTCATTGGAAGACTGTGACATGTTGACGTCGTCGTTGGGATGGATCGGTTTCTTCGATCCCATCTCGCCGCCTGCCAGCTCGATGGCGCGGTTGGAGATGACTTCGTTGACATTCATGTTGGTCTGCGTTCCGCTGCCGGTCTGCCAGATGCGCAAGGGAAACTGGTCGTCGAGTTTGCCTGCAATAACTTCGTCGGCAGCTCGAACGATCAGCTTGGCTTTTTCAGCAGGAAGCTTGCCCAGATCCTGATTGACCAGCGCGCATGCCTTCTTGAGGATGCCGAACGCGCGGATCAGCTCCGGCGGCATGGTGTCGCGTCCAACATTGAAATGGAGAAGCGACCGCTGAGTTTGCGCGCCCCAATAGACATTGGCCGGGACTTCGATTTGTCCCATGCTGTCGGATTCAATGCGGGTGCGAGTCGGCTGTTCTCCGGGCGTCGCCATTTTGTCTTTCTGGCCAGTGAGTTTGGAAGATGAACGCAACTGGAAATTATAGCAGTGGGGCTGCAGTGCGGATTGCACGGCGGACAATACGTCCGGGTGCGCGGCGATTCCAACAAAAGAGGGGAATGCAATCAAAGCGTTGTCGTCCTTGAGCGACGGCCTCCGTACGAAGGTCTTCAACGTAGTCTCGGTTGCTGGATATAAATGGGATCGTGGCTTACTGTAGCGGTGAGAGGCCCCCAGAACCAATGGTCGTTTGCGTAGTCAAAGCAGGTATCTGTTCGGCAGTTCTGGTCTTGAAGGACGATGATAGTGTAAAAGCCTCGTGTCTCCTCTGCCACTGCCATCAACAAATCTCTGCCAGACACAGCTGTTAGTTCTCCTCTCGTTTGTAATTTCTCCTTCTCCATTTCACTCGACGGAAACCCCGAAATGACCGCCCCACTGGTCGGCAAGCCTTTTCGGGAGCTGTTAATGGCCGCCGGCAGCAAAAGTTTAAAATCTGACAAGTTGTTGGGCATTGTAAAGTGCTTAATCCGTATGTTTAACAAGTTGCCTTTCGCATTCACAACATGTTTCGCATAGAAGTGAATAATCTGACCATTTGTCACTTCATATTTATAGCCAGGCAGTTGTTTCAGCACGTTCCCCAACAGGCCAATGGCTGTGTCTTGCCCAGATTCAATGACGAGGTGTGAGGGTACGGGATTTACCAGTTCAGCTACTATCGGAACCCGGTATTGCTCGGCAACAAATCTCAAGAGCTCCGCTAGATTTTCAGCCCACGATTTGTGCGAGACTATTACTTTAAGATCAGTGGCAGCGAACAAGGTATCCACAGCAAGGAGCGACACGCAGAGTACACATCCAAATTTTAGAAGCGTACTGCGGACTCGCACTCTGGACCCTTCAGATAGTTTCGTCGAGAAGAGCATTCTGGCCGAGTCCCGCCATCGCAGGTATTTGCTCAACGTTTGAGTTTTGCTGCCCATGCCTTCGAATTAGATTGATGAAAGTCGGAGCCGCAATCACCAACATCAATCTTGGCGAAAAAGGGGCCTTAACCCAGTTTGCATCATTCCGCTTCAAGTCTCAGACCAATAGAGCGATGCTCGCCTCCCGAGAGCATCAATTCGCTCTTTGCGATTTTGGTTGTTTTGTACCCGGGCGCTGTTGCGGAGATAAGAACAGGTTTGGAGGGAATGGCGAAGCGAAAACGCCCTGCTTGGTCGGCGAAGACTTCGACGTAAGCATCTGGATTTCGTGCATCACGAATCATGATTTTGCAGCGGGGGATGGGCTCACGAGACCGTTGGTCAATCAGTTCACCCTCCAGGACGCCTCCCCGCCTGCCTAATGTCACTCGCACACCAGATAAATGTTTTTGAGACACCGTAACTTCTGGGAATGTAGCTGTCTCGTCGGAGTTCAGAAGGAAAATAGGGTCTGGGTATCCATCAATCTCATTCTTAGCTAAAAACTTGTAGCGCCCAGGAGGCAAGTTGATCCTGAATCTGCCGTGATCGTCGGCTTCTATCCAAGGATTAGGATGATCTCCGACGATCCCACCACTTTCGCTCTTCGTCCGGAGCATCGCTTGTACTAAGGCATGCGCTGATTCCGAGCCGGTGGAATCGGTGACGGTACCGCTCACCGTTGCTTCCAATCCGACTGCTCCCGAAGCGGTTGAAAGAACCAATGCGAAAGCGATTGCCTGCATTATCAGCAAAATGTAGTTACCGTAAAAACAGTATGAGCTCTAAGGTTCGCTTGACCAGTTCGCGAATGATGAAGCGCGATATTGGCAGCCTATCCTGACGCGATCACCCGTCTGCCAAATGGATTAGACACCGAGCAAAACGAAACGGTTCCTGGACACGGCTGACATGATGGGCGTTGATACGGCTTAACGATTGCTGAGGATCAAGCGCTCAGGGTGTACTGACGTGCAGATGCTGCCTTTTCCTTGGAATGCTGCAGCTCCCTCCGTGGGTCAGTGGAAGTTTGAATAAGTTCGCGGTCAGCATCGTTCTCCGGGAGACTCCCCTTATGAAGCGAGCGCCCCAACGCAGCCAGGGAAAGTCCGGAGAGTAGGGAAAGAAACCAGACGGTAGCCACTACATCCATGATCGGCGAGCCAAAACGTCCAAAGATTAATCCCGAGTGAAGATCGCCGACAAGGATATCGGCGCGAACTTCGGCTCCGTCTTGGGGACGGTAGGAAGCGGAAAGCCAGGTGCGCGAAACGTAGCGATCTTCCAGTCGAAATAATTGACGATGATTGAGGGCCACGCCGGTGGCGGCGATCAGCATGAAGTACAGAGCCGCCGTCAATCCCAGGTAGAGATGAATGCGCCGGACAATGCGCAAGATTCGGCGGCGTTACAGTTTAATTTGGAGGTCGCGGCCCGTCAAGGAACGGAATTCACAGTGTCATACCACATTAGAAATGTCCCCGTCTTATCCACAATAGAAATGTCCCCTGCTTATCCACAATAGAAATGTCCCCTGGTTGTGGTTTCACGCTGCCCCGAAAAAGCGGGCGTGTGCCTTTGCGGAAAAGCCTTTTCTCCAGGGATGATTCGGAGCTGGAGGAAGGTTGCGACGTAGGATCGGGGATGGGGGCGCGGGGGAAGGGGCAGCGCCTCTTCCCTCGCTCATCGCTGTAGAGGCCTTCAGTTCGCGGAACACCATCCGCTGACCGCGATAGTGAATCGCAACTTCTCCGGCTTCGTTTTCCCGTACCCGCACGCGACTCCGAGCCGGTGCCCAGTGTTGACTCTTCCGTTCCAGTTGCAGCAGTCGATTGTGGTAGCGCACCACCCAGTCCTCACTCACCACTCGTTCTTCCTCCAGCCAGAAACCCGCACGCGACTCCGAGCCGGTGCCCAGTGTTGACTCTTCCGTTCCAGTTGCAGCAGTCGATTGTGGTAGCGCACCACCCAGTCCTCACTCACCACTCGTTCTTCCTCCAGCCAGAACACTTCGTCGAGTTGCCGTGCGGTGGGCCGCCGCCGGTGATAATCGGCTGAGGCCACGGCCGCGTGCGCGTAACGGCGGTTGTGCTCGGCCAGATAGTGCTCGTCCAGATAGGCGTTGGCCTGCTCGTAGTTCGCGATCCCGGCCAGCCGCAGTTTCTTCACCAGTCGATCCTGATGCGTGCCGTGCGCCCGCTCCACGCGGCCTTTCGCCTGCGGCGAACTGGCGGCGATGATGCCGATGCCCAACTTCGCGCACATCCTGCCGAACTGCGTCACCGCCGGCTCTCCGCGCATCCGCTCCGCGGCATTCGGGGGCCGCACGTAGACGTTCTTCCAGTCGGTATACAACGCTTGCGGCACTCCGTAGCGCTCGATCCAGCGCCGCAACACTCCCGCTGCTGCCCAGATCGTTTCCTCCTCCGAAAACCACCCCACCGCCTTCGTCGTCGCGTCATCGACCATGTGCATCAGACAGCCGCGGGGCCCGCGTTCTTCCAGCCACTCATGAAAGCTGCCGTCCAACTGCACTAACTCGCCAAAGTGCGCCTTCGCTGCTCGCCGCTGCCGATACGGTTTCCGCCGCCGTCGCCTCTGCCACAGCCCGGCCTCTTTCATCCACCGCCGCAGCGTCTCGGCTTGCACGTCCAGTCCGTCATCGCTGCCCAAATGCTCCGACGCCAGCGTCGGCCCGAAATCCTCATAGCGGGCTTGCACCCGTGTCAGCACCGCCGCTCGGAACTTCGCCGTGTAAGCCCGGTTCGACACCCGACCG
>MNGW01000006.1 GCA_001918935.1 Acidobacteriales bacterium 13_1_40CM_3_55_5
TGTTGGTGTCGGCAAGAACAGAATGGACAACGCACCTAAGATTTTGTTTGTGGATGACGAAGAGACCATCCGGCTGACTCTTCCGCCGGTCTTGCAGTCCTACGGCTTTAGCGTGACCTGTGCAGCAACCGTGTCGGAAGCCCTAGATGTCATAAGGCAGCAAAGCTTCGATGTTCTGATCAGTGACTTGAATATTGGTCATCCGGGCGATGGCTTTACGGTTATCAGCGCGATGCGTAGCGCTCAGCCCGATGCTGTCAGATTTGTTCTCACCGGCTACCCTGCATTTGAGAGTGCTTTAGAAGCCATCCATGAAGAGGTAGACGATTACTTAATCAAACCAACTGAAACGGAGCCGCTGGTTGAAAAGATTCGCTCCAAGCTGGCAAAACGAAGCCCTGCCCCAGGCATTCTCCGCCAGCGGCTCACGCAGGTAATCCGAGAAAACCGGGAATCCATAACCGAACATTGGCTTCAAGCAGCGAAGCACGATCCTGAAATAGCGGCCATTCCTATCACAGACTCGGTGCGCAAGTACGGCGTACCCTTACTATTGGATGTGGTTACGGATGTCGTACACGGGCGGGAGATCACTGCTGAGGACCGGAAATCCTATGCCCGACACGGGGCACGCCGCCACAAACAAAGTTACACAGTTCCTTTACTGGTTCGGGAAACCCGGCTGCTGCAGAGCTCAGTTGCGGATTGCGTCCAAAACAATTTCGATAGGATTGAGATTAATCACCTGATCCCGGACATGTTGCATTTTTTCGGGACGGTTGAAGTTCTGCTGGAATTCTCGGTACGCGCATTTATTCAGCAAAGCAACTCTGAAACCGCGTCCGGTCGCAAGGGAACAAAGAAAATCGATCGGATCGTCCGGTAGCGAGCAGCGAGGTACGCCTCAGTATCCTAGAGCCCGACGTGCAACGGACGTACCGATCCCTCGCGGGGTCACAAAGGCTGCGACACTACCCAACCCGAGCATGTTCACCGCTATCGGACGACGCCGGTCTAGTGAGGGGTGAGCCGCTTGGAAATCAAAGAGGCGTGGAGCACGTCCTTGTCCCACGTGCCTAAGACGATCACGCGGTCATTGTCGTTGACCTGACTGGCATCGATATCGTTGACCTTCTTGCTGTGGTGCTCTTGACTAGCCCATTTTGTCGAGCTGTCGTACTGAACCGTCTTCTCGACATTGGTTCCTAGCGAACGAACCGTCAGCTCGGATTTGTCCTTATTGCTCCTAATGACAATACCCTCCAAGCGGCTCTGTTTTGCGGCCTTGGTCTTGGCCGGCGTCCCTTTCATCTCCATGCTGCCCTGTTGCTCTTGCGAAAACACCAACATTGACAGGGAAAAGGCAAGTACAGTCGCGAAAAACAGCTTTTTCAACATGTCACATCCCCCTTGACTGGAAAAGATTGCCTTGCGGGAAGAAACAATAGACCTTAGGAGAAAAAAGAGCAAGCCCCACCCTAACTTGTGAGCTGTTCTTAATACCGCACAGCCCTTTATCGACGGATCTCGGTTTGGTTATCGCTGTGGTGGAGAGGTAGCGAGAGGTTCATTCTGCGGAGCTTGGTCCTGTGGCACTTGACTCTGCGGCAGCTGACTTTGCGGCGCTGGGGTCTGCGGCGTCTCGGCCGGGCGTGCCGGGTTCGATTGCGTGGGCGCGGCGGATTCTGGTTCCGCTACCGGAGAATTGTCGCGGCGTTTGAGCTGAATCGGTCCACCTTCGCGGCGGCGAGCTTCCTGTGTGGCTTGCAGATTCGCCTGCGCACCTTCATCGTTGCTACGAGCAACTTGGCCGAGGGGCAAGCCCTGCATCTCATGACGATTCGCCAGGGTCACGCGTGCACTTGCGTCCCTGGCTTCCCTGGCCGCGGCATAAAATTGATCAGCGGTTTCGTGGTCGCCGTCCATTTCCGCAACGTAGCCCATGTTGTTTAGCGTGAAGGCGTTCCTGGGATCAAGCTTATAGGCCTGCTCAAAATAACTGCGGGCAGCCTGCGAATCGTTTCGGTTGAGCGCGGACACTCCCTGCAGATTCAAGCGTGCGACTCTGTCTTCAGTCGTCTGTTCGGTTTCGAGCCGCCGGCGAACTGCCTTAGCATTATTCGCCGCAATTTCACTGATCGGCTTGCCACGCCAGTGCGGATCGAGCGTAACGATAACTGGATCGGAAGAGTGCACATCCGCGGCCTGACTGTAATAACGGAAAGCCGATTCCAGCTCGCCTTCCGCTTCCATGGTGAACCCGAGATTATTTAGGGTGAAAGCGTTGCGCGGATCCACTGCCAGAGTCCGCTGAAGAACTTCCGCTGCTTCCTGGGTTCTGCCCTGGGAGAGAAGACTCATGGCTTCAACATTGCCGCGATTGATTCTCAGTTCGCGGTTGCCGAAAGAACCTGTGATCTCGGTGAGCTGTTTTCCCTTTAGTTCAGGAACGCTGGCCTGATCGATTGTTGTTTCCGAATCCTGCCTCGATGCCAACTGGTAATAGCGCTGGGCACGCTCCACTTTTCCCTGGAGCTCGGAAATATAGCCCAAATTATTTAAAGTGAAAGGGTCGTTGGGATCCAAAAGATATGCTTTATAGAAAAGTTTCTCGGCTTGATCGAATTGGTGTTTTTCGATGGCCTTCACTCCGTCGCGATTGAGTTGCTGCACCGGAGTAGGCTTGCTTCGCTTGGGCAAAGTAATGCGCAGATCGCCGGCCCACGCGGGCGAGAGACTGGCAATCAGCAACAGGAATGCTTGAAAACTCTTACGTGTCATGAGTCCTGAAAGTCTCCGAACCTCTCGATTCGTGCTTTTTGATGCCCATTCAGCAGTTCGCGTTTCCCCGGCATTCCCCTTATTTTCAGCGACTTTGGCCACTCTTTCGAGGTGAGCTGCATCCAAAAGACCGCAAACCTATGTCTCGTCTCCTGCAACTCTCCATGCTACTGGCGCTTGGCGCTTCGATGAACGCCCAGTCTCAACCAGCGCCGGTTCCGTCGAACTCCAATGAAGCGGCGAAG
The DNA here is from genome assembly GCA_001918935.1 of Acidobacteriales bacterium 13_1_40CM_3_55_5. Classification (GTDB taxonomy): domain Bacteria; phylum Acidobacteriota; class Terriglobia; order Terriglobales; family Acidobacteriaceae; genus 40CM-3-55-5. The sequence goes on from MNGW01000006.1 coordinate 3,027, forward strand.
ACCGCGCCAGCTACCACCGCGCCCGCGTCGCATGACCCGTTGTTGGATCTGCCGACATTGCCCAAGAAGAAAGTGTCTTTGATCGGGGGCACGGTGGCGAAACTGGATCCCATTCAGAACCAGGTCACGGTGCAAACCTTCGGCAGTAAACAGAAAATGCGTATGGGATTCGACGTACGCACGCGCTTTTTTCGCGATGGTCAAACGTCCAATCAGCGGGAACTGAAACCTGGTCAGCGTGTGTACGTGGACACCATGCTCGACGGAACTAAAATATTTGCTAAGACAATCTGGATCGAAACCCAAGCCCCGGCAGGAGATGCGCGCGGCCAGGTCATGAGCTACGATCCGCAGGACGGAACTCTTACTCTCAGGGATGAACTTTCGGCGCAGCCTAATAAATTTCATGTTGCACCCACCACAGTAGTGCGGCAGGAGAAAGAGACTCGCTCGGTTGCAGATCTGAAGCCGGGCTCACTGGTTTCGCTCACTTTTGGCGCCCAAGGCGGTGATCACCGCACGGTGAGTGAGATTAACGTATTGGCCCAGCCGGGGTCGTCGTTCTCATTCTTCGGCAAAGTTACCTATGTCGATTTGTCGCGCCGGCTGATTGCCATCGCCAATCAACCTGACAGTAAGACTTATGACATCTACCTGGAGGCGCTGCCCATGAGCGCACTCCGCGATGTGCGGCAAGGATCCGAGGTGGGAATTTCCGCCGTGTTTGACGGCTCACGCTACGTCGCGCGCAGCATTGAGGTCGTTCCCTCCACACCATTGACGCCGGCAGATCGGTAGGCCGGCGTCTCGCCGGCTGTTTCCGCCAGGTGATCATCAGCTGTCCAAAAGCCGGCGGGGACGCCGGCGCTACGGGGATTAACTGGAGAGTCCTACGCCGGTGTCGGATGACAAACGGGTTTGCGACGCCTGCTCAATTGCGAGGTCGGGATCTTCAAACAAGTAAGCTACGAAATTTCTGGCATAGCGCCATAAGGTTGAGAGATCTGTTTGGTACCAGCAGCATTCGATCATCCGCGGGGAAAAGCCGCACAGGAATTGAAATCGCAGATGGATGTCTTGCGGCGAAACCAGACTGGCAGCGGCCATTCGATGATTGCCTTCGATGATGGTCAGAGGACCCTCTTCATCCAATCCAATGAGTAGCACGGAACTATCGTGCTCCGGTGCGCTGGCCAGTTCGTCGCTCAACGATCGCAGTTTGGCGACAAATGTGTCCGAAGGATGCGAACCTACCCGAGCCCGAATGTGATCCACCATTTCCGTCAAATAAAAATTCCCGTTGGCGAGTTTGCGCCAGTGATTGCGTGGGAACACGCGTATGCGCGGCAGATCACTGGTGCGCAGTTCTACCTGCCACCATTCCGTATCAACGGGGAGTTCACGCCACATTCTGCCACGACGCCGGTACAACAACGCGCGACGCAGTTCATTTTCTGCCGGGTTGCTCAAGTTTGGATGGGTAACGATTTCGCGAAACTGCTCACGATAGCGATCGAATTCAGGTTGATAAAATTCGCTCTTCAGGAACTCAGAAATGACTTCATCTTCCGATACCCGCCTGACCTTTCTCATGGCACCGGCCGAGCGAAAGGCGTCTGCCAGGGGAATCCCGACTTCGGGCTGGGGACTGAGTACTTCTCTCTGAGCGCGGAAGAATGGAATCGACACCGCCAACAGCAATAGCATCATGACTACAAGCTGAACCGTAATGACGTCCTGCAATGTATTGTGGAAGAGATAAATCCCACCCACAATTGCGCCACTGAAACAGAGTTGAAGCCAGCCCACATTGCCGATTTTCCGGGAAATTTCATAACTCATGAGCACTACGCCGAGCGAGTAAATCCCAGTTGTGGCGGCATAGAGCACCAGAAGTGAGGAGTAAGGACTCTGCCCTCCCAACGGGAAGCCGTCACCCAAGACGCTATGCCATAACGACGAAGGAGCCAGCCACACTGCCAGCGTGAACAAAGAAGTAATCAGAACCACCAACAATAGCGCTGTGCTCAGGACAGCGCGGCCGTCGCGTTCGTGCGAACGCGCCCGGGCAGAAAAGGGAAACATGCTGCTGACCACGGACCACGACAACATGTAAACCACACGTCCCACCAGAGCGATGGTGGCGTACACTCCAGCCTGCGTTGCGGAAAAGAAATGTTTTACGAGAATAATATCCAGGTTGTTGATAATTACCTGGCCCACAAAAAATACGATGGCTTGAACGCCTTCTTCCAAAGTAGCAGGCACGCCGGCCTGCGCATCGGTGGCTAACTCTCGGCCTGGTTTCGCAACCAGATAAGCAAACACGATAGAAGCGACCACAGCAGCGATCACTCCCGGCACACCAAATCCGGCATGGATCAGCAACAACGCCCCAATCAGCTTGACGATGACTTCCAGAACAAAGTTCCCCGCCAGATGTGGAAAGTCATACATGCCCTGCATTAAACCGCGCCGCACCCCCAGCGGTATGAAGAAGATGGTGCCTGCCGCCAGCATGAGTATGTAATTACGGGTAGGCAGATTCAGATAGGCAGAGAGGATAGGACTGGCCAGCACCAGAAGCAGGCTGATGCCGATGCCGAACATCCAGGCACGACGATGCAAAAAACGGTAAATACCAACCTTGACCGGCAGGTAATCGGTTTTCGCAACAAATTTCGAGCACAACAACTGAAAGGAAAGCGTGACCGACGACAGCAGCATCAACAACGTATAGACGGCGCTGGCATGACCGAAACTGGCTGCCCCCAGACCATGCGCGATGGCCAGGTTGTAGACCAGGTTCATCGCGCCTACCAGGCCCGAACTGACCAGCATAATCATGCTGCCGCTCAAGACACGGGCGCGCAGAGTTCCGGCAGGACCGCGGCCACATACACGAGCCGCGCTTTGGCGCAACACCTCGGAAGCGATCGCTATTGGTCCATTACCCAGCAATTTTTCCCAGCCTAAAAAAGTGTCAACCGCACAATCGGAAGCACTTTGGTTGAGTTACCGCCAGTAAAATTATAGAACGTCTGTTGTTGGAGTCCGAACGAGAAGCGGAGAGGATACGTGACCGGTACATCGCCGAGCCCATCGTTTAATGGACGTTGCACTGCTCGGACGTAAGAGACGAGGAATTGGTTGTTCACATTGTCGTAAGCGTGGAAACCTTCTCCTTTGGACCAGGCGCCGGAGGCTTGCACACTCCAATGCTTACCTGCGGTGTACTCTAAATCGAAGGCCGGCCGCATGGCCTGGGCGATGGCGAAGCGATTGTCTTCCACGCGCCATGATCTTAGATACTCCGCGAAAATCGAGGCCCGCAAATTCTGCCCGAATCTGCGCTGCACGCCGAGATACGTGCTGGTGGTGAAGTATTCACGCACCAGCGGACGAAACAACACGTCCCTCGCCGAATAACCGGTAATCAGCGCAGTCTTTCCCCAAGGCCGGCCAACCAGAAAATTAAGATGCCCAGCGAGATCACGCGAATTCAGGTCCCGCTCGGTGAAAGGCCCAGCCTCCCGAACCGCGCTGCCTGAAACCGACACCCAGTTGCCAAAAGAGCTGGTGTACATATAAAGAAATTGCCGGAATAGATTCTGATTCATGTCCAGCGCCGAGATGGTGTCGCGGCGAATGGTGTATTGGATACCGGGAGTGAAAGCAATCGTATTATTTCCCACGTGCAATACAGGATTAATTCCGACGTTGAAGATGGTGTCGTAAGTGTTGCGATCCTGAATCAGCAAACGGCTGGGAAACGAGATACGTCCTCGAGCATTCCGTTCCCCAACCAGACCGGTAATTGCCGGCCAGCCATTCAGGTGAATTCGATAGCGAGCATCGGCACGAGTCTCAATCGTCGAACGAGGAGTAGGCAGCAGAGCGGGATCGGTGATGCCCAGCAGTTTGGCGTCCACGGTATAGATGTTGATGTCTTCGAAAATTGGATTCAGCGAAACTTGCGATTGCACGCTGAAGTTATTGGTGATCTGGCGGCCTTCTTGTGCGGCCAGATCCAGTTCCGTGCGCTCCGTTGACTCGTTTCCCGCTACCAGGCGATTCGCCCGGGCAAATGCGGCCAATGCCTGCACAGTATCCTGTTGCTGGCGATAAACGTTTCCCAGGGCGATCAAGTATTCATAATTCTCGCTGCTCTCCGGGGTGTTTCCCATGCTGCGCAATAATTGCCCGGCACTCTGCGTTTCGCCCAGCGCCAGATAAGCATTAGCCAGACCGATAGAAACGGCTTCCTGATCGGCTCCTTCAGCCAGGGCCCGTTCAAAATATTTCTTGGCCAGATCAAATTGCTCGATGGACATGAGCACATCGGCAGCTTCCAGCAGATTCTGAGGAGTAATCGGGTTCGCTTCGCCTACTCGAGCTTCCGCAAAACCCAAGGCAATCTGTTGCTGAGCCTCGTCACGTCGGCCTTCATGAGCAAACAATCGGGCCAGCGCCAAACGGGTTTGGACTCGGTCGGCGTCGGAGGATTCCAGGGCGCGTGCATAGTGATCCATTGCCGCCTGGTGATCGCCGAGGGTCAAGAGCGCCTCGCCGGTGGCGATGAATATTCTGGGGTCGGTGGAATGCTTTTCCGCTGCAGCGATGGCTTTGAGAGCTTCATCCCGCTGATGAAGCTGGGCATAGGCTCGTGCCATTTGTGCGTAAACGAAGGAATCTTGCTGCGATAGTCCGATAGCGGATTTCAACACGTCAATAGATTCGCCGTAGCGATGCAGACGATAAAGAGTGTCCGCCAGCGCCAGCCGGGTCGTGACGTCATTGGGAGCAATTTTGAGTGCAGCCCGATACTCCGACTCAGCTTGACGCAAAAGTATCTGCTGACGATAAGCTTCCGCCCGCGCCAGATGTGTAGCTTTAGACTCACCTTTGAGCTTGGCCGCCATGTTTATTTCCTTCAAAGCTGGCTTGGCACGGTGCAATTGCAGGTACGCGTAGCCCAGTCCCAAGTGCGCCTCGGCATAATTCGGACGCAACTTGATGGCAGTCTCAAAATCCTTGGCTGCCTTGTCGCCTTCCTTCAGATCATTCAGCACAAAACCGCGGTTCATGTACGCAGTGGGAACTTTCGGATCCAATTCCAGGGCGTTGCTGAAATCTGTAACCGCTTCGCGAAGTTGGCCCGAATGAACGTGGACGTAACCCGTGATTAGCCGCAAGTCTTTATCGCGAGGCAGAATGGGCTGATACTTCTCGACGATCTGAGCAGCTTCGTCGTACTTGTCCAAGAACAACAAGTCATAGGCAAGGTAAACCGGAGCCTCTGGATCGCGCGGAAGTTTTTCCAGGACTTTGTACCCAAGTGCGGCGGACTCCGCGTAATGCCCTGTCCAGGTGAGATATCTTTCCCGTTCCCTCATCACTTGTGGGCTTTGGTTGATTCTTGGATCCGCATCCGCCCGATCCAGCCAGCGCTTCGCGACCGGCAGCTCATGAGCTTCCAGTGCCGCGTTTGTCCCGCCTGAAACTACTAGCGGATTATTGGGCGCCAACTGGTGAGCCTTTTCATAGTTGGCCTGCGCCCGTGCAAATTCGCGCGTAGACGTATACAGATCGCCTAACGCAATGAATGGGACATAATCATTCGGGTACAGTGTGGAGAGCTTTGTGAAATATTTTTCTGCTGCCTTCTGATCGGGAATTTCGCGGGACAGATAACCCATCGCGGTTAGCGCCGAATGATTCGTGGGATCCATTTCAAGCGCCTTGCTGTAAAACTGCATTGCTTCCGGCTGGCGGTTGATTTTCCACAATAGGTTGGCATAGCTCAGCATGATGTTGAGGTTACCGGGATCGAGCGCGAGGGCTTCTTTTAAATCCTTCTCCGCCGCGGCAACGTCATTGGAAGCGGCTTCGACGGACGCTCGCAATCTAAGAAATTCAGGTTTGCTCGAATCCTCCACACCAGTAATTTTTCCAAGCTCGTTGCGCGCGGCTGCCAACTCTCGCTCAGCCCCAGCCTGGTCGTCGGCTCCCCGATATAGCTCAAAAAGACTCAAGTGCAATGAGATGGGATAGAGCGGGCCTTCGGGAACTCCATCGGGCAAGTGATCGATGGCAGTGCGGTATTCGACGATTGCGTCCTGATTGCGAGCCTGCAAGCTGGCAATCTGGCCGCGAATGGCGTGCAGCCGATAATTGTTGGCGTCCCGAGCCTCGGCGTGTTGAAGAAAGGTAGCGGCGCGGTCAAACTGCCCGACGTTCACCAGCGCTTGCGCGGCGCTCAATTGTAGTCCGCTATCGTTCGCGTTCATGCCAGCGGCTTTCGCGTACGTATCTGCTGCCTGTTTCTTTTTTCCGGCCAACTGGTATGTGTAACCTAGTTCTGAGAGCGCTCCAGGATCCTTTCCAGAGACCGCCTTCTGCAAGGTTGCGATGGCCAGGTCATACTGTTTTGCGTCTCGATAGAACGATGCGACAGCACGCAAGACATTGGGATCACGCGGGGCGCGAGCTTGAGCCCGGTCCAAGAACTGTTTCGAGGCCTGCGGTTGATTCAATCGCTGGTACGCCCGCGCGATGAGCAGTTCGCTTCGCGCCGAGGGCTGCAATGCTTCCGCCCGCTTTAAAAAATTGAGTGCCGCGCTTGGGTCGGTGTTCAGAGATATTTCGCCCGCCAATTGAAGATCGTTCACACTCCGGGGATTCGCCGCGAGAACTTTTTGCAGGACGTCACGAGCCTCCGCTTGACGGCCCATCTTTACGTAGGTCTGCGCCAGGCCTGAGAGTCCTTGTATGGAACCAGGTTGATTGCGCAGCCCGCGATTGTAAGCATTGATGGAAACTTGATATTGCCCCGCGAGCCGAGCCGAGTAGCCCAGCAGGAACCAGAGTCCGTGGTTCTGGGGAGCAGCATTTGCCGCTCGATTGGCATACATAACCGCGGACGAGTAATCGTTTCGTTGCAGCGCCTGCTGTGCAGCACGAGAGTCACGAGCTACTTCGATTCCCGAGCCCCATCCGATTGAGCCATCTGAACTCTGCACCGAGGGTTGTGGGCTCGAGGTCTTGGACTTTTTCTTCGCTGAATTGTTGGGTGTGCTGGAGTTCTGATTCCCCAGCTCGAAGGTTTGCCCAGCTGCCGCGACAGAGGCCAGCAGCAAGACGCAAAACGACGCGATTTGTAACTTCTTCCCTACCATGGTGCGGTGTGGGCGCACGAAAACCCTTCCTGCTTGTCAGTTGTCGGGGTCGTGCACTTGCCCAACGTTCTGATGCCCAGCGTTTTGCAGCGGTTGGATGCAGAGTCTCACCTCATTAGCTCTATAGCCTGTGGGAATCCTACTTTGCCGAGTGACCTGCATCCGAACGACCCACTATGTCAGCAAACCTTCCCGGGTCAGGTTGAATCAAACAGCTGCTCACATTCATTGGGGAGGACTTCCAATACCGTGGAAACAAGTTATTTCCGGCGGCCGATCCCCCTGGCGGCGATCATACTTCTGGCTTTGGCAGTTCACGGACCGCTGCTGGTCATGCAGCTGCCCCTGAACACTTCTTACGACGCCAACTTTCACATCTTCTTCGCTTCTCACTACGCCCAGCACTGGTTCGATCCGTGGAACGGGAAGTGGTTTGCCGGTTTCTCGCAGACTACCTATCCTCCGCTGGGCCATCAGTGGATCGCGATCTTTTCGTATGTAGTGGGCCTGAAGATGGCCTACATGCTGGTGCAGTTGATCGCGCTACTGTTACTGCCGGTCGGGGTTTACCGTTTCGCGCGACTGTGGGTCGACGAACGAGCCAGCAGTTATGCGGCTTTGTTCAGCATCTTCCTGGGAGTTGTCGGCTTCCTGGTCTATTCGGCTGGACAGTTATCCACCATGTTGTCGGCGCCGCTCTATCTTCTGGCGTTGCCGTACTTCTATGACTGGTCTCGAAACGGCGAGGGACGCGCCTTGCTCAAAGGTGTGATCCTGACACTGGCCGCGGCTTCCGTGCACCACGTCACCCTGCTGTTCGGCTCCATGCTGTTCGCCATGCCTGTGCTTTGGCTGGCGTGTCTCGATCGTAAAGAAGGACGCTCAGTTTTTCCTGTCATCGCACGCGCGGGAGTATTCGCGGTGCTGGCCGGAATCGGAGTTGGGATCGTTCTGCTGCCCTACTGGATTGCCATCATCCGCCATCCCATCGAGCAGATGCCTATCCCTCACGCCAGCCGGTCGAACCTGTTGATGAACATGACGTACTTCATCAACTACTTCGTGGTGCCTTATGGAGCTTTGATTCTGGCTCTTCCATTCATACTGTGGTTCGGTTCTTCCAATCGCAGGCTGCGCCCACTGCTGCTTGCCTTCTGGTTTGCATTTCTATTTGGTTTGGGAGGAACGACTCCGGTTCCCAAATGGATTTTGGGTCGCGCCTTTGACATTTTGACCTTTGAACGTTTCACCCTGTGGGCGGCGTTGTTGGCGTTGCCCATCGTCGGGTTGCTTGCCGAGGTAATGCTGGATCGCTACCAAAGAGTAGCTGCAGTAGGTCTTTCTTTGGCAGCTGTTGGCAGCCTGACGCTGTCTTTAGGCTGGCTGGTTTGGAGTCCCTTTCACACCTTGGGCGGGATGAAGGTCGACTCAGTAGTCGAGTTCCTCAACCGCAACGGTCACGACAGGTATCGTTATCTAACTCTGGGGTTCGGTAATTCCCTTCCCAAGATCTCGACTTACTCCGACGCCAGCAGCGTTGACGGTGAATACAACTCCGCTCGGCTTTTACCGGAGATGACTCACTACGGCTCTGCCCAGCTCACCAGCTCAAAATATTTCGGCACGGCGGGAATGGAATCCCTGCGCGCCATGCTGAAGCACGCAAACTACTACGGACTGAAATACATTTTCGTCCACGATCCATATTACGAGCCGTTGCTGGCGTTTGCCGGCTGGCGCCAGATCGAGTCTTACGATCCAGACAGTATTACGGTTTGGTCGAAAGAGGACGTACCTCCCGCCCGGAAATTTGAATCGGACGCAATGCCTGCTCCCTGGGAGGGACTGTTGTGGGGAATTCTTCCGCTCGCGAGCAGCATTCTTGCAATCCTGTTTGCGCTGCTTCTCCCTGACCGCCGCCGGGCAACCGAGAGCGTCGTGGAGTTCCCTGCCGCCAGCAGCGAAGGCGTGTTGGCCGGGGAGGCTCGATGATGAAGCGTGTTCTTCCCATTGTCCTCGCGGTAGCGACCGTCGTTTTTATCTGGATCGCCTGGGTGCAGTCCGGAGGGATCGAGCGGCACCGTATGTTTTCCGCCCGCAGTCCTGAGGAAGCTGTGAGGCTTCTGCTCACTGCCGCGAAATCGCGGAATTGGGACGCAGCTTATTCCCGTCTGGCAAATGCGGGTGAAGTCGAAAAGGCTGCTTTCGCGCGCGACCTGGGCGGCAGCAACGGAAGTCTGCGAACTTACGCTACGCTGGAAAACTTTAATGTGTGGGGCCTGCATGCAGACAATCAGGAAGCGACTGTCCGTGCCAAGCTGCACTATTCCACAGCTGTCGGTCCGCTCGACGATGTTCGTGACATCAAGGTACGGAACGATGGCAGCGGCACCTGGAAAGTAGTTTGGCCTACGAGCAAGGTTCCCAAACTTGCACCCCAAGTGATTCCGGTGAATTACCTGCGTTGGGACGTCATCAATCGCGGCGCTGAGGACGATTGGGGAGTGCAGAACGTCGATTCACCCCAGGTCCGCATCGTTTCCATGAATGCTCTGCAACGCCCAGACCGGGTTGTAATCCTGGGAGAAATCGTTAACGAGGATACTGTCCCCGCGTATGTAAATGTGAATGCGGCTTTGTTGGCCCCGGATGGAAGTCCTGTTGCCCAGGAAACAAGTTTCGACAAGATTTCGCATACCTTACTTCCGAAACAAGTGTCGCCCTACCGCATTGATTTTCCGGGAATGAAGTTGCAGCAGATTAAGAGTGTCCGCATGGATGCCAAAGCCATGCTGGTCCCGGCGACGGCCGACCCCGTGATCGCAGTGACTCAACAGCGCATGGAGACTGATGCGCTAGGCAAGAAAGTCCTGCGCGGCGAATTACTGAATCAGAGCGGCCAGATTGTAAATATTCCGCACGTGGTGGCGTCTTACTATGACGCGAACGGCAAAGTGATCTGGGTTTCGGACGGATATCTGGATCAGGAATTGTTGCCCCAGATTCCGGTTGCCTTCGCCGTCGACCTGCCCGATGACGTTGCTGGGAAAGTTCAGACATACCACGTGGTAGTGAATTACTACCAGAAAAACAATTCGTGATATGCGAACCTGGCTTACATCTCTACTAGTTTTTTCCCTGTGTGTGGCGTTTGCACAAGCAGCCGAACTACGGCCGCCGGCTCAAGTCACAGCTGGTACACCGTTCCCCATTGCGAGTAACGGCACCGGGGAGGGCACGTTTTATCTGATTGGACCGGCGCAGATCAGCAAGCGCAAAGTGAATCTGGGTGGCGAAATTTCCGTACAAGGCGATGAAGTTGAACAGGCGGGAATGTATACCGCGATACTCTGTGCGGATCAATGCACGTCGGTTCATTTTTACGTTCGGCCAGCGCAAACTTCCCGGCTTAGTCTGTTAGTCCATCCGTCGCGGGTTCCTGTGGCGGCATCGAATGCCATCAGCGCCGTGGCTTTTGTGTTCGACAGATTTCATAATCTCGTTCTCACTCCGCAAAAAGTGGACTTCAAAGTAGTGCCACCCGGGGGTGCAGCGATATCGCAGTCTAAAACCACTGCGAATGGCACAGCGTGGATCCGGCTCACATCAGCGCGAAAAGGTGGCCCGGCAAAAGTCGGTGCTTCGATTGGTGACCTTGCAGAAATGCGTGTCGTTCAGCAAGTCGCTTCTGATGCTTGCAATCTGAGGATCAAGGCGGTGCCCGGGCCGAAGGGAATAGCTGTGGAAACGGAACCGGTTCGCGATTGCAGCGGCAATTTTGTCCCTGACGGCACTGTCGTCAGCTTCACCAAAACCGATGCCAGCGGGAAGACGACTGTCGATGCCCCGATCAAGCGTGGCGTGACGCAAGTCGAAATGGCAGTCTCGGGCCCGGCGCGCATTTCAGTAGCGTCTGGCGTGGTGAACGGAAATGAACTCAGTCTAGGTGGCGCACGATGAGAAAACTCGCTATCACAATACTTCGCCGTCTCATCCTTTTGCTCGCCGCAGGGCTTGTGATCGTGTGCTTCTCTTTCTTGCAATCACAAATCCATGCGGCCAGCGAAGCACCCAAGGTGGACTTGAACCCAGACAATGTGGGGCCGCGCGCGATTGAAGAACTTACAAGTAAAACCATCGCTCGCGATTACGCCAACTCCTGGAAGACGATGGCTGAGGCGCTGGACAAGAACCGCGTTGACCTGCTGGATGGCTACTTCACCGGCTTCGCCAAAGACAAGCTTACTCAACTGATCGCGCAGCAGAAGCAAACCGGCGTGCGCATCCGGTACGACGATCGCGGACATAAACTCGACGCTTTGTTCTATTCGCCAAGCGGAGATGCCATGCAGTTACGCGACCGCGCACAGTTGGGAATTGAAATACTCGACGGAGGAAAGGTTATTCACAATGAAGAAGCCAACATGCAATACCTGGTTTTGATGACGCCCGGCGCTGATCGCTGGCTGGTTCGTGATTTGGTTACCACTCCGGAGGTCAAGCCTTAGATTGATCCGGTACCTTTTCTCTGCATCCGGCCCAGAGCCGACGCAACGCCGGCGCTACCTAGAGAATCTATTTAATGAGGATGAACGCGAAATTGTCGCTGCACGCAGTGTCGCAAGGAATCGGAAAATGAAGCGCAGGTCGCTCATCCCAATGATTGTTGCCGCGGTCGTCTTTGTTTTGTCGAGCGGATGCTCGACGAATCGAACGGACGTGCGCCGCTCGCTCGATCAGACTGTCCGCAGCGCCGACAGTTCGCCGAAGGTGATTGCCGATTACCAGCCCTGGTTCGGAGACAAACAACACATCAACGTCGGATATTCCACCCAGGATCCAAGCGTGCTGCGTAAACAGATTCAGCAGGCAAAAGATCTCGGTATTTACGCGTTTGCCGTCGACTGGTACGGCGAGCGGCGTCCGTTCCTCGACCGGAGCTATGACCTGCTGCAACAGGTTGCGGCGCAGAATCAATTTCACGTGGGACTGATGTACGACGAAACGGAAGAGGATAACGGCCACGCTACCGACGATGCTCTGGAAGCCATGGACAAAGCCTACCGTGCGTATATCGGACCCAGCGCTCCTTTTCGTCAGGCCTATCTGACTTATCAGGGGCGGCCCGTGATCTTTATCTTTCCAAAACGCGGGCACACCGATTGGAGCCGCGTGCGGGAGCAGGTAAATGGCTGGGAGAATCCGCCGTTGTTAATTTACAAAGACGAACCTCCAGCCCAATATGCCAGCGCCTTCGACGGTTTCTATGCTTGGGTACATCCCGGGCCAAAGGGATGGAGCCCGGACGGCAGCGAGTGGGGCGAGCAATACCTCGAAACTTTTTATCAGAAGATGAAAAACAAGTTTCCTGACAAGCTCCTGGTGGGAACGGTGTGGCCGGGCTTTAATGACACCAAAGCATCGTGGAGTCTGAACCGGCACATGGATCGGCGATGTGGCAAGACGTTTGAAGATACTTTGCGTCTCTTCCGGCGCCATGATGATGGAAGCCATCCCATTCCGTTTTTGATGATCGCCACCTGGAATGATTATGAGGAAGGCACCGAGATAGAGACTGGCGTGGCTAACTGCGATAAACAGCAGCAATCGCGAGCTGCAGGCGCTTCCGGACGCTGAACCTCAGACCCCCCGGGGACCAACCCTGCTCGACTGGTCTACATCCAACCACGTTCGTTCGTGTTGCTTGAGAGAGGCGCTGAATGACCATGGAATTGTCCCGCACCCATCAATATCTCGAAATTTTGTCGAGACTGATGTTTCGCGGCTACTCAACCGGTTTTCAGACACCGGCTCCAAACCTGGAAGCCGTCTATCCGGACGTGGAATATATTTCCACTCTCAACGATATCGAGCTGGCGGACTTTCTTCGCGTCGCAGATATACATCATGTTACCGTGCGCGCGTTGCAGGTGGTTGGCAATGCCGCCAGTACTCTTGGCCACCCCAGGGTATCGCAATGGTGCGAATCCACATTATCCAGTGAGCGCGCGCGTATCGAGCGAGCTATCGGTTTTCTGGAACGCATCTGCCAGGCCCTGGAAGCTGCCAGATGCAAAGTTTCCGTCATCAAGTCGCTGGATCACTGGTCAGATTTGGGCTCGGACCTCGACCTCTATACGTCTGGAGACGAACACACCGTTGCGCGCGTCATGACGAAAGAATTTAAGGCTGAGCAAGAGCCACGCAGCTGGGGCGATCGTCTGGCCAATAAATGGAATTTTTCCATTCCCGGCCTTCCCGAACTGGTGGAAATCCACGTTCAATATCTGGGACAGACCGGAGAACATAAACTAATGGCTCGGCGAGTGATCGAGCGCAGTGTCACCAGAGAACTGAATGGCCATGTCTTCCGGGTTCCAGCGCCGGAGGAGCGTGTGGTCATTTCCACCCTGCAGCGGATGTACCGCCATTTCTATTTCCGGCTGTGCGATATGATGGATTTCGCCGGCCTGCTGCAAGCTCATGCCATCGACTTCGCCGAGCTCCGACGTGCCGCCGATATCGGGGGAATCTGGCCAGGGGTGGCAACTTTTCTTGCGCTAGTCTCTGATTACGTCAACAGATACGGTGGCAAAGCTGAAGTCCCTCACGAAGTTGTCGCTGCTTCTTGTTCCGCTAACATCCGCGTGCAGGCTCGTGGAGATTTTCTGAGAGTTCCAATGTTGCCCGCGGCAAGTCTCTACGGATCACAATTGTTGAGTGCGAGTCGTCACCGCGATCTCCGCGCTATGTGCCGCCTCCCACTTTTACCGCCGTTGGCGGTAAGCGCGCTGGTTGCGTATCGCTTGACTGGTAGCGATAAAGGGATCTGGTAAATCTGTGGCACACTAGCTGGGCGCATATCGCTACAGACTTTACCTGATAGCTGATACTCCGAAACACGCGGTACACTGTAATGATCGTTACGAATCTTTTATAACCTGGAGCCCTCAAAGGCATGAGAGCGGCGCTCCAAGTGTCTCTGGCCGGTGGAGACTGAATGGGGGAATTTCCAGCCGATGAGAATTGCACAAGTAGCGCCACTTTACGAGAGTGTTCCGCCTGTCCTGTACGGGGGGACCGAACGTGTCGTTTCCTTTCTTACCGAAGAATTGGTAAGAATGGGACATGAGGTAACGCTTTTCGCCAGCGGCGATTCCATGACCAGTGGGCGTCTGGTTCCAATCTCTGCTCAGTCGCTGCGGTTGGATCCGAAATGTCAGGATCAATTAGCGCACCATGTGTTAATGCTGGAGCGCGTGTTCAGCGAAAAACGCGATTTTGATGTTATTCACTTTCATATCGATTATCTCCACTTCCCACTGAGCCGCCGGGAACACGTTATTAATGTGACTACTCTTCACGGGAGATTGGATATTCCGGATCTGCAACCGCTTTACCAGGTATTTCCCGACATGCCGGTGGTGTCTATTTCGGATTCGCAGCGCGAGCCTCTGCCCACAATCAATTGGCAGGGGACCGTTTATCACGGCATGCCGCGCGATCGGTATCCTTTCTCTGAAGTTCCCGGCAAGTATCTCGCCTTCCTGGGACGAACCTCCCCCGAGAAGGGGCTCGATCAGGCCATCGAGATCGCGAAGCGCGCCAACATGCCACTTAAAATCGCGGCAAAGATTGATCGAGCCGACCAGCAATACTTTGACAAGGTGATCGAGCCATTGCTCGACAGTCATCTTGTAGAATTTGTTGGTGAGATCGGTTATCCGGAAAAATTCGACTTCCTGGGAGATGCAGCCGCGCTTCTGTTCCCCATCGATTGGCCGGAGCCTTTTGGCTTGGTTATGATCGAGGCTATGGCCTGCGGAACGCCTGTCATTGCTTATCCCTACGGCTCGGTCCCTGAAATCATGAAGGAAGGGGTCAGCGGATTCATTGTTCCAGACGCGGAGAGCGCTGCGGCAGCCGTGAAAAACATTGGCAAAATCGATCGCAGAAAATGCCGGCAATATTTTGAGAAACGATTCACTTCTACCCGCATGGCGGAAGATTATCTGGCCATTTACGAACGTCTGTTAAAAGGACAATCAGCGCCCATCGCACACCCTGAGGGAGCCCTCAGTTGGACCAAATCAGCGTAAGTCAGCAATATTACATTGCTACCAAGTCCTCGCCTGCCGACGATCGAACGCGGGTGCTCAAGTACGGCAGAATGTTTGCCGTTTTCGATCGCTATGGTGACATCGAGCCGCTCGGAATGGGTGAGCAGGGAATCTTCTATCAAGGGACTCGCCATCTTTCCGAACTAGTGGTGTCCCTGTGGGGTGCTCGCCCCCTGCTGCTGAGCTCTACTATCCAGGCCGACAATTTCGTGTTTACCGCCGACCTTGCCAACGTGGATGTGTCGCAAGGCGATGAAGTCATCGTGCCTCGCGATACATTGCACGTCGTGCGCTCCAAATTCTTGTGGCAAGGGGCGTGTTATGAAGAATTCAAGATCGTCAACTATGGCCTGGCACCGCTAGTGATTCCCTTGCGACTGGCAATCGGGGCTGATTTTGCCGACATTTTCGAAGTACGTGGAATGCGGCGCGAGCAAAGAGGCCGGCGCCTCGACGACCAGATCACGAAAAATCAGGTGGTGTGGTCGTATGAAGGTTTGGACGGAGAGATCCGGCAAACACGCATCCACTGCGACCCCGCGCCCGAAAAAATATCCGGCACCGAAATCAGATTTGAAAGTTTTCTGCGCCCCAAAGAAACCGCTGTATTTCATGTCACGATGGCGGCCTCCGGCGATCCAGCGGACCGTAATCATTCGGTAGGTTATTCCAGTGCCTTGGCCGCGGCGGACACCGAGATGAGGGCGGCGTCGGAAAATCTTTGCCTGATCTCCAGCTCCAACAATCGCTTCAATGACTGGATCAAGCGTTCCGTGGCAGATGTTGAAATGATGACACTTGGTAACCCGGAAGTGGGTTATCCGTACGCTGGTGTCCCCTGGTTTAGTACGGTTTTTGGCCGCGATGGGATCATTACCGCGCTCGAAATGCTTTGGATGAGCCCCTGGATCGCCAAAGGCGTTCTGAAATTTCTGGCTTCCACGCAATCCCGGGAACTCAATCCCGATATCGAAGCTGAACCGGGAAAAATTCTGCACGAACTTCGCAAGGGCGAGATGGCTGCTCTCGGCGAAGTACCGTTTGGACGCTATTATGGGACAGTGGACGCAACCCCGCTGTTCGTCCTCCTGGCGGACGCTTATTTTCAACGCACCGCGGATCGCAAAACAATAGAAGATTTATGGCCGAACATCCGGCTTGCTCTGGAATGGATCGACCGTTACGGCGACGCCGATGGCGACGGCTTCGTGGAATACGCTGCGCATTCCAATAAAGGTCTGGTTCAGCAAGGCTGGAAGGATTCCAGAGATTCGGTTTTTCATGCCGATGGAAAGTTGGCTGAACCTCCCATCGCTTTGTGCGAAGTGCAGGGATATGTCTATGCGGCCAAACTGGCGGCGGCGCGCCTCAGCGCGGTATTGGGACATGCGGAAGAATCGTCCAGGCTCGAGTCGGAAGCGGATGACCTGCGGGCAAGATTCGAAGAAAGTTTCTGGTGCCCTGAGCTTGCCACGTACGCTTTAGCCCTGGATGGCAAAAAGCAACCTTGCCGCGTGCGGGCTTCCAACGCGGGGCATTGCCTATACACCAGGTTGGCAACTCAGGAAAGAGCGCGCCTGGTGGGACAAACCCTGCTAGGCCCGGATTTCTTTACTGGATGGGGCGTGCGTACGCTGGGTTCGGCGGAGGTTCGCTACAACCCGATCTCGTATCACAACGGCTCAATCTGGCCCCATGACAATGCCATCGTCGCTGCGGGGCTGGCCAAATACGGTTTCAAGGATCTGGCGGGACGAATATTGCTTGGCATGCTTGACGTAAGCAACGTGGTTGATTTGCATCGCATGCCTGAATTGTTCTGCGGCGTGGAACGTCGGAAAGGTGAGAGCCCCACTCTTTATCCGGTAGCATGTGCCCCGCAATCGTGGGCCGCTGCCGCCGTGTTCATGTTAGTGGAGGCCTGCCTTGGGATGTCAGTTCGGGCCGGCAACAAACAAATTCTCCTAGAACAACCGTGCCTGCCGGAAGGTCTCCCGCAGCTCTCGATCAAGGGGCTCCGGGTCGGCGACGCCAGCGTCGACCTCTTCTTCGAACGTCAAGCGCATACCGTAAAGGTCCAGGTAACGGACCAGCACGGCGAACTTGACGTTTTAGTCAGCTGAACCCGCGTAAACTATTCGACTGCTTGGAGCAGTCGGCAATTTCCTTACACGAAGCTCCCACTCAACCTACGGAGTATACCGGATGGTGAGAATGAGCTCCGGCGTATAGATTTCAAGAGAATACACTCCTAGGAGGTTTGCATGACTAAAGCAGTAGCGTTTCTTTCAGCCGCACTGCTGGCCGCCACGCTTGGGGTAGCTCAAGATACATCCACAAGCGGAACCGCCGGTAGCCAGAGCAGCACATCCAGTACTCAGAGCAGCAGCCCGGCATCGGGACAGAACTCGACCATCCAAGGCTGTCTGAACAGTACGTCAGATAATAACTTCACCTTGACCCAGGATCAGACTGGGATGGTGTTCACTCTCAGTGGCAGCGCGGACCAGTTGAAGGCGCACGTCGGACACGAAGTTGCTATCACCGGCCAACAGGCTTCGGGTAGCTCAGCTTCGGGAACGGCATCGAATAACAGCGCCAGCAGCTCGGCCAGCACCACGTCACCCAGTGGCAGCAGCAATGCGAGTGGCAACACTCTTCAAGTCAGCAACGTAAAAATGATCGCCGACCATTGCGCCGCATCTGGCTCGGCCCCGTCCGGTTCAGCAGCTTCGACAGCTCCGGATGCATCTGCCAACAGCGCCAGCACCAGCGCGTCGGCGGCACCTTCCAGCACCAGCACGACAACCACACCAGCTGACCAGAGTGCGTCTGCTGCCAGCTCCCAGCCTTCGTCTGCTGCCAGCGCACAGCCTTCGTCTTCGCCAACCAGCGACCAGACGGCAGCCAGCGCTCAGCCTTCCTCTTCGCCAACCAGCGATCAGGCGGCGGCCAACAGCTCGACCAGCAGCAGTACCATGGCGAGCAACAACTCGGCAGCATCGACGTCTCCGTCGTATGCCCAGCCCTCTAGCGATCAATCTGCTGCCAGCAGCACCAGCAGCAGTGCAAGCCAGACCGATCCGAATGCTGCTGCCAGCACTTCACCCAGCGGCACTCAGGCTGCAACCAGCAGTGACCAGGCCACCACTGCTGATCAGACGACCGCTAAGAACAGCAAGAAGAGCGGAGAGAACCTGCCGCAAACCGCGACGATTCTCCCGTTGCTTGGACTGCTAGGACTCGGCTCCCTGGTGGCTGGCTTTCTCGTCCGCCGGTAGCCACAACGAGGTAGCGCCACTTCCTCGTCTTCTTACTTTGCGCGCCACTTTGTCTCTTCGTAATCGTGCTGATGTGTGTCAGGTGAGCAAGCATGGCTTCAGCTGATTTCGCTCTTAGCGGGGCGAGACTGGTTAACCAAATCGCGGAGCAGTGGCGCCGTCTCAGAGAATCGGCCGGGCGATCGCATCGCGGCATCCGGCAGTACTTTGCCGTGTTGTTGATCAGCCTGGGCGCTCTCCTGTCGCTGTATGTCGGGGGCACTTATTTTTGGATGTATCAGCAACAGCGCGAGCTGATGCGCGAATTTCAGACTCAAAATGCGGGACTCAACCCGTCCGCGCCTCGCGTGGGCGGGCTGACCCGGCTTTCCATTCCCAAGATCAATCTTGATGCTGTGATTATGGAGGGCACAAGCCACAAATCACTCACCCTCGGTCCCGGCCACTTGAGAGACTCCGCTTTCCCCGGAGACCCGGGTAACTCCGTGCTCGCTGCTCACCGCGATACTTTCTTCCGCCACATTTCTGAATTGAAGGCAGGCGACGATATCTTCGTGGAACGCAATGGCCAGCATTATCACTACGTGGTGACGGGAAAGCGCATCGTTCAGCCCGCCGATCTTTCTGTGCTGGATACCACATCTGAAGCCCGGCTAACTCTTATCACCTGCTATCCCGTGTACTTCATCGGCCCGGCGCCGGAACGTCTGGTTGTTTTCGCCAAGCTTGCCAACGCGCCTGCGACCACTTAAGGCCACTCCGTTAGGCAGCCTGCTCTGCTGACGTCATCGTCTGATAAAGGCGTTTGTACTGATCGACCATTCGATCAGCCGTGAAACTCTTGCATGCTCTTTCGTACGCCGCGTCCGCGTACCTCTGTCGCAACTTATGGTCGCTAGTCAACCGTCGGATTAACCATGCAAGATCCTTGCCATCATTCTGCCGGAAGTACAAGGCGGATTCTCCCCAAAGTTCGCGAAATGAAGAAATATCGTTCGCAATCAGTGCACATCGCGAGAACGCAGCTTCCACCGGCGCCAGCCCGAAAGGTTCATACCGCGACGTCGCAGCATAGATGGAAGCGCTCCCATACAAATCTCGCAGTTGCTTTTGCGACTGTTCACCCACTACCTTGATTTCCGGGCGGACCACTTCCCTGCTCGGGCGCGCCTTTGCATTTCCTGGCTCTGTTTGCGATCCCACGATCCACACCGGAGAGGATTGATCCTGCTCGAGAAGCAGTGAGACTTGCTTGCCCGCGTCCCATGCTCGTCCTACGGAAAGGACACGATTTTCTTTTCGAACATCGGAGGCAAAGAGCGCGGGATCGCGTCCATTGTGAATCACCGTTCCGAACCTAGGTCGCGTGTAATGGGTAAAGATGGAATCGAGCATCCACTGCGAGGGCGCCGCCACCACGTCGGCGGAACTCAATCCGCTGGTTACAATGTCGCGATACCAGCGCATCCAGTAGCTGTCGCTGGGTTCTTCGCCGTGGACGGCAATCCACCAGCTCACCAAATCGCTGTGCGCCACCACAATTCTCGGAAGCCCTGGTGACAACGTCCCGTAACAATACTGGTTGAAATGCAGCAGATCTGGCCGGACGTCTCGA
>MNGW01000002.1:0-2128 GCA_001918935.1 Acidobacteriales bacterium 13_1_40CM_3_55_5
CCGGACTTTCTCCAACGCAGGCATGGCTTGGCTTTGATCAAGATCGGTCTGCCGATCATGGTTATTTATTTGATCTCTGACGTGGGAAGTGTCGGGGGCGGGTGGCTCTCGTCGTGGCTGATTCACAGGGGAAAAAGTATTAACGCAGCTCGAAAGATTGCCATGTTGGTCTGCGCACTCTGTGTGGTCCCAATTGTCATTGCCTATCGAACCGATAATATGTGGGAAGCCGTTTTACTGATCGGGCTCGCTGCGGCGGGCCACCAGGGATTCTCTGCGAATCTCTTTACGTTGACGTCTGACATTTTTCCATCCCAGGCAGTCGGCTCAGTGGTGGGAATCGGAGGAATGGCGACCATCGTTGGCCACATCCTGCAATGGTCGGGCAGTTACATGGTACCTTTCTTCATTGCCGGCTCGGCATACTTGGTGGCATTGGCTACCATTCAGTTGCTGTCGCCCAAACTTGAGCCGGCCCGAATTACCTGAGGCAGATACGTGGCACTGACAATCAGACCGAAGCAGGGATGCCTCTGGGACCTCGTTAGTCTCGGCGAGGTCATGCTGCGGTTCGATCCGGGCGACGGTCGAATTTCAACAACACGCCAGTTCGACGTGTGCGAAGGCGGCGGAGAATACAACGTAGCTCGCGGATTGAAGCGCTGCTTTGGTATGGACACCGCGCTCGTCAGCGCGTTCGCCAATGATCCTGTGGGAAGACTGCTTCAGGATCTCATCTACCAGGGAGGAGTCGATCAGTCGCTGGTGCGTTGGGTTGAGCACGACGGGGTGGGTCACGCGGCACGAAATGGCCTCAATTTCACGGAGCGCGGATTCGGAGTGCGGGCCGCCGTCGGATCCTACGATCGCGGACACACCGCGATTTCCCAACTCAAGCCCGGCGACATCGATTGGGATGAAGTTTTTGGAAAGCAGGGGGCGCGCTGGTTCCACACCGGTGGGATATTTTGTGCTCTTTCCCCCACGACTCCCGATGTTGCATTGGAAGCCATGCAAGCTGCAAAACGCCACCGCACAATCGTTTCCTACGATCTGAACTATCGTGCATCCTTATGGAAATCGAACGGAGGAAAGAAACAGGCTCAGGAAGTCAATCGCCGCATCGCACCATATGTGAATGCGATGCTGGGAAATGAAGAGGATTTCTCCGCCGCGCTCGGCTACCAGGTTCCAGGCATGGACGAACATCATTCAACGTTTGAAGTGGATGGTTTCAAGAAAATGATCAGCAAGGTCGTGAAAGATTACCCGTTCAGCGTGGTTGCGACCACTTTGCGAAAAGCAAAAACCGCTACCCAAAACGATTGGGGCGCGATCTGTTACTGCGATGGAAAGTTTTATCAGGCAAAGAATCGGGAAAACCTTGAAATCTTCGATCGCGTAGGCGGGGGTGATTCCTTTGCTTCCGGTCTGATTTATGGCTTCTTGAGTGGCAAAGATCCGCAGTGGGGTGTCGAATGCGGCGCCGCTCACGGCGCACTAGCGATGACTACGCCCGGAGATACCAGCATGGCCACTCTTCAGGAGGTCATCCAGGTGATGGAAGGCGTCGGGGCGCGCATCGCGCGTTGACCAGGAACATACGGCAGGTGAGATGAACAAGCAGAAGGTTCGCGATCGGATAGCAGAAATTGGCATAGTGCCGGTGGTCCGCGCGTCGTCCTCACGCGAGGCATTGATCGCGGCCGAGGCCGTTTGTCAGGGCGGAATCCCGATCGTGGAAATCACCATGACCGTGCCTGGCGCGGTCGAAGTGATTCGTGAACTCATCAAGAGCAGCGGTTCTGAAGTGCTGATCGGAGCCGGGACCGTACTTGACCCCGAGACAGCATGCCGTTGCCTGGATGCCGGGGCGCAGTTTCTCGTCAGCCCCGGATTGAATCTTCCAACGGTCGAATTCGCCGTTCGGGAAAAAGTATTGATCATGGCGGGTGCCTTGACCCCAACAGAGGTCATCACGGCATGGAACGCGGGCTCGGATTTCGTAAAGATTTTTCCCTGCGGGCAAGTCGGAGGGGCTAAGTACATCAAGGCTCTGAAAGGCCCGCTGCCACAAATTCCTCTCGTGCCCACCGGCGGCGTCAACCTGAATACGGCCGCCGAATTC
>MNGW01000002.1:2176-11298 GCA_001918935.1 Acidobacteriales bacterium 13_1_40CM_3_55_5
GTTCGTGGAAATCGTGAAACAGACTCGAACCCGCATGACTTCAAGAAATGCTGTCACTACGAGTTCAGTCTGACCAAATCATTGATTCACGCCACTCGCCAGGAAACCCCCATCGACAACCAATAGATGTCCAGTAATGAAGCTGGCCGCATCGGAGGCGAGAAACACACCAGCGCCTGCAAGCTCATCGAGTTTTCCAAACCGCTGCATGGGCGTGCGCATCAGAAATTCCCGGCCACGCTCAGTGCCGTGGAGCAGGGCGACATTTAAATCCGTAGGGAAAACGCCCGGAGCGATCGCATTCACACAAACCCCCGATCTTGCCCATTCGATGGCAAGCGACTTGGTCAGAGCAGCTACGCCGGCCTTGCTGGCACAGTACGCAGCCACTTCCTGGAGCGCGACAAACGACGCAATCGAGGCAATGTTGATGATGCGGCCGTAACCACGCTCGACCATGTGTTTTCCGAACACGCGACAGGCCCGCAAGGTTCCCGTCAAGTTGGTTTCGAGAATCGCATTCCACTCTGAGTCCGGCAATTCCAACGTAGGCGTGCGTTTGGTGCGGCCAGCGGAGTTCACCAAAATCTGAACGCTACCAAATTTGTCGCATACGGATTTCAGAAGCTGAGAGAGGCTGGCAATATCCGTCACGTCACAAGTCTGAGCCAGAGACCGCCGTCCCAGTCCCTCAACGTCTAACACCGCACTACGCACCTGTTCGGCGCGACGGCTGGAGGGAACAACATCGGCACCCGCCTGAGCAAGCGCCTTGGTGAGGGCAAGCCCGATGCCGCTGGTCCCGCCGATCACAACCGCGGTTTTGTTGGTGAGCTCAAGAAGAGGATGACCCATGAAGAAGTCCTTGACGGCAAGCTTCGCACGAAAGGCTGAATTATAAAGTCAGGACGGCATCATGGTTGGTTATGTCTTGCTGAATTTTTTTCTGAGTTTTTCGCTTTGACAACCAGAAGAGCCGCTTTTATAGTCCGCTACATTCGACTGTCAGTACCACCTGACCAACATTAGATGCCCCGATAGAAATGGACACCAGATCAGTTAGCCAATCAAAGCGGCCGCGAAATCTTCCTTCAGCAGACGCGCTGATCCCTAGTCAGATCGAACCCGTAGTAGAAGAAGTCTTGTCCTCGACTCCATTCATCGACGTTCACACCCACCTGTTTTCTCCTGCATTCGGCAAACTCGGTCTATGGGGAATCGACGAACTGCTGACTTACCACTATCTTGAGGCCGAGTTCTTTCGTTCGTCTGATATGCCGCCCGAGCGCTACTGGAAACTTTCCAAGCGAGAACAGGCCGATGCGATCTGGCAAGTTCTGTTTGTCGAGAATACGCCCATTTCGGAAGCCACTCGCGGAATCATCGCCCTTCTCAAAGCTTTCGAGCTACCTGCCGAAAGCGCTGACTTAGAGGAGGCGAGATCGTTTTTTAAAGCTCAACGGATCGAGTCGCACAGCCAACGGGTATTACAGATGGCTGGCGTAAGCACCGTGGCAATGACCAATGATCCGCTTGATCCCGAGGAACAATCGATCTGGATGAATGGGTTGAAGCCTCACCCGCAATTTCAATCGGTATTGCGGCTGGATCGAATTCTTTGCGACTGGGGCGGCCATTGGCAGCAACTGGCGAAGCAGGGTTATGCAGTAGATGCCCACGCGTCGGGGAAAACGGCAATTGAGATTCGCAGGTTTCTCTCTGACTGGCACGAGCGCATGCACCCGGTGTACATGGCGGTCTCGCTTCCTGATACCTTTCAGTTTCCGGAAGACACGATTCAAAACAAGCTTCTCGCTGAAGCGGTGATCCCTTCATGCCGCGAATTGGATCTTCCCTTGTCTCTAATGATTGGGGTCCGTCGGCAGGTGAATCCGAGGCTTCATTTAGCCGGCGATGCGGTTGGAAGAACTGACCTTGGCGCGTTGGAGAACCTGTGCAGAGCGTTTCCCGGCAATCGATTCCTGGTAAGCGTTCTAAGCCGCGAGAACCAGCACGAACTTTGCGTCTATGCTCGAAAATTTAATAACTTGATGCCCTTCGGATGCTGGTGGTTCCTCAATAATCCTTCGATTGCGGAAGAAATCACTCGAGAACGTATTGAAATGCTGGGAGCCAGCTTTATCCCCCAGCATTCGGATGCCCGCGTTCTGGAGCAGGTGATTTATAAATGGCAAAACACTCGCATGCTTCTGACGCGCTTACTGGCCAACAGCTATCGGCTGTTGTCCAACAACGGACGTGGCATCCGGCGCCAGGATATTCAGCACGATGTTACCCGGCTCTTCCGCTCGAATTTCGAAAAATGGACACGTTTGAATGCAACCGGTTCTTCCTTGTCCGATCTAAGGAAAGAGGGACATGAAAGCGACAAAGACCGGTAACGCCGAAACTTGCTTCGAGGTGAATACACAATGAACCGATTTTGGCTTTTATCTTTTTTGGCGATTCCCCTTCTATCCACGGTGGGTCAAGAGTCGGCACCAGCGGGTTTCGAACACTGGAGTGCTGCATCGCTGAAGCAAATTGGTCAAAGCTTGAATGAGCAGGCGGCAACTGATCCACATCATGTGGCAGTGAAACAGCTTTCCGATTTCCCTAACGAACTATTTCTGCTGGGTCGCAGGGAAGCTGACGGCCAAGTCGAATGGCACGAAACTCAGGCGGATGTGTTTGTAGTGCAATCTGGATCCGCAACGCTCCTTGTCGGTGGAACCATGGTGAATGGGGAAACTGTATCGCCAAATGAAAAGCGGAATGGCTCAATTCAAGGTGGTGTGCGACAGAAGCTCTCACCCGGAGACATCGTCCATATTCCCGCTCGCGTGCCACATCAGCTGCTGCTCGACGGTTCCCATGAATTCACGTATTTTGTGATCAAAGTAAAAGGTTACTAGGTCAAAATAATTGTGGGACTGGTCTGAGATTTGTCTATTTGCGGATCGGGGCGCCGACAGGCGGAGGAGAATGTTGAAAGCATCCACAAATGTTTCTAAAGGCTTGCTTGTCCTTTTAGCAATTGGAATCTCTGCATTTGCCGCCCATGCTCAGAATTTCCATAACGCTCCGGCATCCGTCAAACAGCTAAAGAACCCCTACGAAGGCCAGCCACCGGCCGCCCCTAAGCGTCTTTTTCACCTCAAATGTGCACGATGTCACGGTGAGAATGGCGAGGGATCGGGCAACATCCCTTCTCTCACCAGCGAAAAAATCAAATCGGTAACCCCAGGCGAATTGTTTTGGTACATCACGAAAGGCGACATAAACAATGGCATGCCCTCTTGGGCAACTCTGCCAAAACGCCAAAGGTGGCAGATTGTTAACTACGTCAAATCGCTCGCGGCGTCGCCAGGTGAAGGCGAGAAGAGCAAAGCGGAAGCGCCTCAAGTCGCCGCAAACTTAAATCTGCCGCCGCCAGCGCCGCCATTCACTGACTTCCGATATGAGAAGCCTGGCAAGACTCGAAAGATTACAGTAAAAGATATCCCTCCTCCGCTCGCGACACCTTCATCGGGCAATGTGCCTAAAGTGGTGCCGCGTCCCGCAAATGCATGGCCGCAAGTTCCTCCCGGTTTTAAGGTGGAGCTGTATGCGTCCGGTCTGCAAGAGCCGCGACTGATTCGCAAGGCGCCCAATGGCGACATATTCCTCGCCGAAAGTATGGCCGGGGAAATCAAAATCTTTCGTGGAATCACCAGTGCAGGCAAGGCGGAACAAACTGCAGTTTTCGCCAGCGATCTGAAACGGCCTTTCGGCATCAACTTTTATCCGCCTGGGCCAGATCCGCAGTGGGTGTACGTCGCAAACATGAAGTCGGTCGTGCGCTTTCCCTATAAGAATGGCGATTTGAAGGCACGAGGCAGTGCGCAGCACATTGCGGACTTGCCGGGTGGCGAATTCCACTGGACACGCGATATTCAATTCTCTCTTGATGGCAAGAAGATGTTTGTCTCAATCGGTTCTAATTCCAATGTCGACGATCCCGACTCGAGCCCGGGGGAGAAAAATACTGCCGACATTCTTCAATTCAACCCGGACGGCTCTGGGATGCGTGTTTACGCATCCGGCATCCGCAATCCTGTAGGACTTGCGATTCAGCCAAAGACGGGCGACTTGTGGTGTTCCACCAACGAACGCGATGGCCTGGGAAACAACGTCGTTCCCGACTACATCACACACGTGCAGGATGGCGGCTTTTACGGTTGGCCGTGGTGGTACATGGGCGGTCATCAGGATCCACGGCACAAGGGAAAACATCCTGAGTTGAAAGACAAAGTCATCACGCCGGATGTCTTAGTGCATCCCCACAACGCATCGCTTGAGATGACGTTTTATGACGGCAAACAATTCCCCGCAGAATATCAGGGAGATATTTTTGCTGCGGAGCATGGCTCGTGGAATAGATCGGTCCGCGTGGGCTACGAACTTATTCGCGTCCCATTGCATCAGACCGGACGCGCGAGCGGCGAATACCAGGATTTCATGACTGGTTTCGTCATCGACAACAAGAACGTGTGGGGACGCCCGGTTGGGGTTGCAGTCGCGACCGACGGCTCGCTGCTTGTCACTGACGATGGCTCGAACTCCATTTGGCGCATCAGCTACACTGGAAAATGAACTTCTGTCGCGTGAGGGTTTTCAGCGACGCGCACCCGTGCGATGTTGCCGCCACACGGTCATACAGATCGTTTGAGCTCGTCCTGCAAGGCAAGGTTCCGAATCAGCCGGTGGAGGTAATTCCGTTGCAAACCGAGGTTCTTCGCGGCCCTGGTGTAGTTGCCGTTAGCCTCGGCCAGAGCTGCGCGGATGAGCTGCCTCTTTGCTTCTCTTACTGCCGCATGGAACTGGCTGGCGGAACCGGCCTCGCCCGGTACGGCGTCCAGCACCGAATCCGGGAGATCTTCGGGCAATAGCAGGTCCGTCGAACCCAGAACCATAGCGTGCTCGATCGCATTTTCGAGTTCGCGCACATTGCCCGGCCAGTCGTAGTTCATTAGACATCCTTCAGCCGCGGTGGCAATGCCAAGCACTTTTCTGCCAACCTTAGCGCTGGATTTCTGAATGAAATGACTGGTCAGCAAAGGAATGTCTTCTTTATGCTCGCGGAGCGGCGGCAAGGATTTGGAAACGACGTTGAGCCGGTAATACAGATCGCGGCGGAAGAGTCCCTGTCCCGCAGCCTGCTCCAGATCTCGATTGGTAGCCGTAACCAAGCGAATATCCAGCCTCACTGGACGCGTTCCGCCCACACGGGTGAACTCATGCTCCTGGAGGACACGCAACAGCTTGGCCTGAAGCGCTGGAGCTAACTCGCCAATCTCGTCGAGAAAAACAGTGCCGCCCTCGGCGACTTCGAGCTTGCCGCGGGTCTGCGCCGCTGCTCCGGTGAATGCGCCTTTCTCGTAACCGAAGAGCTCACTTTCCAGCAACGTCTCAGTTATTGCCGCACAGTTGATGGCTACGAAGGGCTGTCGGCTGCGTGGGCTGTTCTGATGAATGGCACGCGCCACCAACTCCTTTCCGGTTCCGCTTTCCCCGAGAAGGAGAATGGTGGAGTCGCTGCGGGCAACTTTGGAAATGAATTGGTAGACCTCCCTCATCCGCCCGCTTTCACCCACCATCGCATGTTGAACTTTCGCCTCGTCCCGCAGTCGCTGGTTCTCTCTATCGAGCGCTTGCAGGTGGCGCGCGTTCTCCAGCACGGTTGCAGCAATGGCCGCGATAATTGCCAGCATGTGCAGGTGCCCCACATCGAAGCGAACGCCTTCGCTGCCGCTCTCCAGATAGATGAATCCAAGCGCGCGATCGAAGGCGATAAGCGGAGCCGCCATGGCTGAGCGCGGGGCTGCGCCTTCCGCGTCCTGTACTTCGTTGCTGAATATTGCAGAGCTTTCCGCCAGGACTCGATCACTCATCTGCTTACAAATGCGAAAAGGAGCCGACCCTTGGCACTTGTCCCAAGCCAGAACGCCCGGGAGCAACCCACCCGTGTCTTCGACTAGCACGATGGCTGCCCGCTCGACCGGGATGACGTCCAGAATCAGCTCAAAGAGCGGGCGCTCGAGCCCAATCAGGCCGCGGATCGAGTTGAGGGCGCTGATAACTTTCAAAAGCCCGTGGACATCGCGCGCCATGCGTCCCGGCGATTCCAGTACGGAAGCCAATTTATCGGGCGCAAAGTAGAGGCCTTCCTCTCGCCGGAGTTGGACCACATTTGCGGGCACCAGCGCCGCATCCAATTGAATCCGCTCCGCGATGCATGGGGCTGGCTTCAAGAACTCTCCAAAACTCGTCGGATGACACACGTTAAAAAAATGCCAAAGAAATCAAACCTTAACTACTGTCTCGTCCGCGCTGATCTTATTGCTTTAAGGAGAAAATTCAAAGGATTCTGGTTTGGAGGGCGAATATATCCGATTGGATAGCGCCTATTCTGAGCGGAGAGCGCAGCCTGCCTTCGCATACCGCGAATCTCTCAAGGCTCCTCTTCATTTTCAGAGTGTTGCCGCGAGAAGCCCCGACAAGAGAGGTCGTCCTGCCTTCGGTCACAAACCTGCTGACGTCATCGAGGGTCGACAAAGCGGCTCCTTTTTCCCGATGTTCGATCGCGGTATCCAGGAAGGTCCGTGATGGCTACGACGGCAGCTAACAACAGCGACGGCTTCGAATGGCGTGCTCTCCTCGGCCCCACCCACGATTGGAGGGTGCCGGAATTGGAGTTCCGCAAGGAGCAATCGGGGCTGGAGGAACGGTGTGAGTTGTGCGGTGAGCCCATCGATCAGGACAAACCGTTTGTGACCAACTCCGCAGGTAAACAACCGATGCATATCTCCTGTCCAGGCGGGGAGCAGCCAGCCGTCGTTGGACTGCGACCAGCGCACGGAATCTGGACGCGTCTGCGGCAGAGCTTCGTAAGTAGTTAGACTGCTTTTTTATGCAGGCCGGCGTGAGATTTCGCCGCAGAATCTGCTCGGGCAGGCGCCAAACGAGCTGGACCGATCTCTGTTTGGACAATCCACGGACAACTGCAAGAATAGTTTGCGACGTCGGAGCACGTATCTGAATGGATACCCTGTATCGCATCAGATAGTCTGCCGGCTGTTGGAAATTCATCTACCC
Organism: Acidobacteriales bacterium 13_1_40CM_3_55_5; assembly: GCA_001918935.1. Taxonomy (GTDB): domain Bacteria; phylum Acidobacteriota; class Terriglobia; order Terriglobales; family Acidobacteriaceae; genus 40CM-3-55-5. The sequence goes on from MNGW01000002.1 coordinate 9,314, forward strand.
AGGTAAGAACTCTCCGGTCCCAACCTCGCTCCACTTTGTCTTCCATAACTTACAAATAGATTTTCTCTTGGCCGCTGCCATCACGCGATGGCACCGCGGATGCTTATGGTATAGCATGACCGCCTGCAGTCGAGGCAGTCGTGGAGGGTGGCCATGGCGACGCGTCCGGCAGGTATTCTGAATCGAACCGCAGATCGCAAGGGACATCTGGAGTTGCTGGTCGCTCTGGTCGCTGTTCTGGGACTGAGCTTACAACCAGCTAGTGCGCAGAACTGTGGCGAATGCACAATCAGCGCGGCTGTGGAAACTCCAGTTTCCGCGACTGAGTGGACGCTCTCCAAGCAGGTGAACGAAGTCAACGTGCTCTTTCTGGCCTCACGTGGTGGCAAGGCAACCGGCGACCTCTCTCAGAACGACGTTCTGGTTGAGGACGACGGCAAACCACCCGCAGCCATCCTGGGTTTTCGAACTGAGCATGAGCTCCCCTTGCGCGTCGGCATGGTGATTGATACCAGCAGTTCCGTGAATTCGCGTTTCCGCTTCGAGCAGGCCGCAGCCAGCCTATTTCTTCGCGAGGTTTTACAACGGGACGATGATCTGGCGTTCGTCATGGGTTTCGACAACTATTCCAAGGTTACGCAGGATTTCGTCCACGATGCGAATCTACTGTCCCGAGGCGTCGAGCAACTGCACCCTGACGGAGGAACGGCGCTGTACGATGCAGTAAGCACGGCTTCCCAGAAACTGCAGCGTCGTCCAGAACAGGAAATGGTGGCGCGGGTACTGGTAGTTCTCTCGGATGGCAATAACAATGCCGGCTACGCGAGCTTGGAAGGCGCTATCGATGCCGCTCAGCGAGCCGAGGTCACGATCTACGCAATAAGCACGAACTGGAATTCCGGGCAACTCGAGGGCGATTTGGGTAACAAGAATCTGCGCAGGTTAGCAGAACAGACTGGCGGGCGAGTGCTCATGCCGCCGAATCCCAAGGCGGTGACCAAGGCATTCGCGAAAATCGGCGAAGAATTGCGTAGCCGGTACGCCATTTCCTACAAGCCCGCAGGTTTCGTGTCTGACGGCCACTATCGCAAAATCAAGATCCAAGCTCATCAAGCAGGAGAGAAGCTGCAGATTCGTGCCCGCAAAGGGTACTACGCCAGCCCGGCGTCCGGAATCAATGCGGCGTCCCACGATGCAGATAGTACCGTAACCCTTGCGTCGCGGTAGCAATGCCCAAAAGAGTCTAGTCGGAAATAGCTCAATCCACCCGCAACGGCGCCGCTATCAGAGGGGGAGGCCGTTGCGGCGCTTTTGGGCGTCAACGGTATTTTGGTAAACTACTGAAAAGTTCATGTAGGCGCGTAGCTCAGTTGGTTAGAGCGCTACCTTGACACGGTAGAGGTCTGGGGTTCGAGTCCCCACGTGCCTACCATCCATCCTATTGAAGCTGCTGGACTGGCTTCGGCAAGTCTCTCGCGAACGGATCGAACTCGTCACCATTCGTCACCATTCGCGAAAGCGTTTCGACCACGGCCCGCTGATTTGCGGGAATCGGTAAGGTGTAGATTTCCAGGGTAGTGGACATCTTCGAGTGGCCTAGCTGAGCTTGTGCATCCCGTAACGATCCTCCAGCTACCTGGAACAGAGTGGCGTGGGTGCGCCGCAGCGCGTGCCAGCTCAGCCAAGGTATTCCAAGCTTCCGCCCTGCTGGTTTCAAATGTTTGTGCAGCAGGTTGGTGTCGCTGTATGGGGTGGCGTTGCGGGTAAGAAACACCAGATCGTCGCCGCTGTTTGCCGTCCTTCGTTGAGCTTTGAGACGCGTGAGCGCCAAGGCTAACGATTGCGGCAAGGGGACGGTTCTGCGGCTGCGTTTGGTTTTCGGCGTTCCGAGAGTTCCGCGATAAAAAGCTTGCTCCACACGAAGCTGACCGGAAGCGGAATCCAGAGACTTCCAGCTCAGACCCAGGATTTCCCCGATCCGCAAC
>MNGW01000036.1 GCA_001918935.1 Acidobacteriales bacterium 13_1_40CM_3_55_5
ACCCACGGCTAGCGCCGTGGGCTGCATTCTTTTGCGCGCTTCGCGGCTGGCCGCATTGGATGGGTGTGGGATCTTGAAACTTAGCTAACGGCTGTGATAGATGGGCGTCCAATCAACGGTGATCGAATGTCAGATCGTGGGTTCTCTGCAGAGGTGGTTCGCTTTGATATCTTTCAAGTTGATCTTCGGGCGGGTGAACTGCGTAAGGAAGGACGGCCAATCAAGTTACAAGACCAGCCCTTCCGCGTTTTATCTCTTCTGTTGAACCGACCTGGGGAAGTAGTAACGCGCGACGAGTTGCGCCAGAACCTCTGGCCGGCCGATACATTTGTGGACTTCGACCATGGCCTGAACAGCGCTGTGGCCAGGCTGCGCGAAGCGCTTCGCGATTCTGCGGACAAGCCTCGCTTCATTGAAACTGTGGCTAAGCGAGGTTATCGATTCATCGGCGTCGTGGATGACACGGCGCTTGCGGTCTCAAGTGTCGCTGATGAATCCCATTCACTAATGAAGGGTGAAGTGCCGCCGTTGGCTGGGCAACACGAGCTGCCCAATAGCCGGCAGGACGCTGGCGTTACAAAATATGCGCCGGCAAGGACCTGGATCGCCGGTGTGCCGCTCGTGGTTCTCCTTGGCGCGATCGGGCTCTGGCCCTTCTATCGAAAAACTGCGGAAACTCCACTAGCGTCGATCGAAGTCGTGCCGCTGGTGGGCCTCCATGGCTTTCAAGTCACCCCGGCTTTTTCTCCGGACGGCAATCAAGTCGCATTTCGCAACAGCGATGGCGCACACCACACCGGAATCTATACAGCGCTGGTTGGAGGCGAGAAATCTCTTCGGTTGACGAGCGATTCCGGCGACTGCTGTCCAACCTGGTCGCCCGACGGTCGCCAGGTCGCGTTCACTCGTTACGCTGACAAAACGATTTCCATCATTGTCATTCCTGCTCTGGGCGGTACCGAGCATCGCGTCTACAAGGGACCCGCTGCCATGGGAGGAGGACTGGCCTGGTCACCAAACGGAGAGTTTCTGGCGTTTCCTGAGGCCAGCGGTGTCGACTCGCCGCGCTCATGGATTTCATTGCTGTCGTTATTTGACTACAGCACGCGGCGGCTGACATCACCACCAGGAGGATCGCTTGACCAGTCGCCCAAGTTCTCGCCTGACGGCTCGCAGATCGCGTTCGTACGTTCCACCATCGCCGGCGTGAGCAATGATGTGTATGTCATTGGCGCGGGGGGCGGCGAAGCAAAGCGACTCACCTTCGATCACCGCCCCATCATTGGTCCTCCGGCATGGACTGTGGACGGCCGCGAAATTGTATTTTCTTCCACCCGCGGGGGGCCGGAGAGTTTGTGGAGAATCTTTGCTCGCGGCGGTGAGCCTAGACCGGTAGCGGGTCCCATGGGTGAGGGAGGTTGGCCGTCGATTCCTCCAAAGGGTGACCAGTTGGTTTACCATCAGGTGGTTGCCAAGTTTAATATCTGGCGCCTGGATTTGAGGGATCAAAGGCACCATCAGAGGCCTCCTTTCGCCTTGATTTCCGAGAAGGGCGACAAGATGCGCCCCGATTTATCTCCCGACGGAAAGCAGATTGCTTTCGAGTCGAATCGCCTTGGCTTCTGGGATATTTGGACATGCGCAACCGATGGATCGAATTGTGACCAGCTTACTTCGTTGCATGGAACCGCGGGACGGGCACGATGGTCGCCCAATGGACGCTACATTGCCTTCGAATTTCATCCTAAAGAACAAAGCGAGATTTACGTTGTCGAAGTACCCGGTGGGGTTCCCCGGCTTCTGCCTACCATTTCCGGCGCGGATAACCTTTCTCCCAGTTGGTCGCGCGATGGCCAATGGTTTTACTTCGCTTCCAAACGCGGCAGCGAACCCTTTCAGCTTTGGAGGATGCCGGTACGCGGTGGCGCACCGATCAAAGTGACTAAGAATGGTGGAATTTCCGGCGTCGAATCTTCCGATGGACGCTTCCTCTATTATTCGAAGTACGAAGCAGGTGGTGTGTGGAGAATGCCCCTGGGCGGCGGGGACGAAACTCAAGTGTTGGAGGAGGTTCGGGGCGGCAGTTGGCCGAATTGGGCACTCACCTCGGATGGCATTTATTTCCTCAGATTCGATAAGTCGCCTAACGCGACAATTCAGTTCTTCGATTTTGCGAGTCACAAAATCATTCCCATCTGGACCCTGGAGAAGGAGCCTGGTTGGGGAATGGCCATGTCTCGCGACGGCAAATCCATTCTCTACGTTCAGGACGAATTCGCAGAATCGAACATCATGCTGGTGAAAAATTTCCGATGAGCTGGTAGCGCGGACAGATGGTGACGAGCCCAAGGTCGTGCCCGGTTAGCCCAAAGAGCTGAACTGGGCTTTCCTTCCCCCGGACATTTACCGAACCCCTTTTCGCAGCTTTCGCATCTATTTTGGAGACTGCCGGTCTCGCTTCAGCACGATGACAGCAGCTCGTCTGCTTTACCCTCGTCTGTAGGAGCTTAACCATGAAAACGCGTAAGTTAGGACGCAATGGCCCTGTGGTTTCTGCTCTGGGCCTGGGATGTATGGGCATGTCCGATTTCTACGCAGGGCGGGACGACGATGAATCAATTGCTACCATTCATCGCGCCTTGGAACTCGGAATCAACTTTCTTGATACCGCCGATGCGTACGGTCCTTATACCAATGAAGAGCTGGTTGGAAAGGCGATTCGTGGCCGCCGGCATCAAGTCGTCCTCGCCACCAAATTTGGGATCATCCGCGATCCTGCCAATCCCAATCTCCGCGGGATTAATGGCAAGCCGGATTATGTTCGTACCGCGTGCGAGGGCAGCTTGCGGCGGCTCGGGGTCGAGACCATCGACCTCTACTACCAGCACCGGGTGGATCCCAGTACGCCTATCGAAGACACCGTCAGAGCCATGGCTGAGCTGGTGAAGGAAGGAAAGATTCGCTACATCGGATTGTCGGAAGCCGCTCCGCAGACCCTGCGCCGGGCTGCCAAGGTTCATCCTATTACAGCATTGCAGACAGAATACTCGCTATGGACCCGCGATCCGGAAGACGAAGTTTTGCCCACTTGCCGGGAACTGGGAATCGGCTTCGTCGCTTACAGTCCTCTGGGACGCGGCTTCCTGACCGGCCAGTTTAAGCGGTTTGAGGATTTGGCTGCCGACGATTACCGCCGCTTATCCCCTCGTTTTCAAGGCGAGAACTTTCAGAAGAATTTGGAGTTGGTAAGTCGCGTGGAAGCGATCGCAAAAGAGAAAGGCTGTACGCCTGCGCGATTGGCGCTGGCCTGGGTTCTCGCGCAGGGCGAAGATATTGTCCCCATACCCGGCACCAAGCGCCGCAAATACCTGGAAGATAACGTCGGAGCGCTCAACGTGCAACTCACGCCAGAGGACTTGCGTCGCCTCGATGAAATCTTCCCCCACGGAGCCGCCGCCGGCCCCCGCTATCCCGAAGCCATGATGAAGGTCGTCAACCAATAACCTTCATGCGCCGGCAAAAAAATCAGGGCGGCCCAAAGCCGCCCGGTCTTGTTTTCACTAGCCACTAACAACCAGCCACTGAGTTTACGCCGGCGCCGGACGCTCACCTTTGGCCAGTCCCGGACGCCCCGGTTCTGGCTTGAGCACCTGCTGCACTCCGTCATCGCCCTTCGGCGGAGGCGTCATCTTGGGCAGCTCTTTGCCCTCGATAATGAGACGTATTTCGTTAGCGTCAAGCACTTCGCGCTCTAACAATGCGACGGCAATGCTGACCAGCGTGTCGCGGTGTGCGGCAAGGATTTCCTTCGCCACGCCATAACCATCGCTAATCAACCGGCGTACTTCGTCGTCGATCTTGATCGCGGTTGCTTCACTGTAATCGCGGTGCTGCGCGATCTCCCGGCCCAAGAAGATTTGCTCTTCTTTCTTGCCGAAAGTCAGCGGCCCCAGATCGCTCATGCCGAACTCGCACACCATCTTGCGCGCAAGCTCGGTGGCTCGCTCAATATCATTGCCTGCACCGGTGCTCATCTGGTTCAGGAACATCTCTTCCGCGATCCGACCGCCCATCATGATGGCGATCTCAGTCTCCAGATATTCCTTGGTGTAATTGTGTTTGTCGTCGATGGGCAACTGCATGGTCACGCCCAACGCCATGCCCCGGGGGATGATCGTCACCTTGTGCACAGGGTCGGACTTCGGCAGTTTGGCGGCCACCAGCGCGTGTCCAGCCTCGTGGTATGCCGTCACTTTCTTCTCTTCTTCGGAGAGGATCAGCGACTTGCGCTCCACGCCCATCAGCACTTTGTCTTTGGCCAGTTCGAAGTCGTACATCAGCACGGCTTTGCGGTTCTGCCGCGCCGCGCTAAGTGCCGCCTCGTTCACCATGTTGGCCAAGTCGGCTCCGGAGAAGCCTGGAGTACCACGAGCCAGCACGGAAAGATCGACATCGTCCGCCAAAGGAATCTTGCGGGTGTGAACACGCAAAATTTCTTCGCGCCCACGAACATCGGGCCGGCTCACGACCACGCGCCGATCAAAGCGTCCGGGACGCAGCAGCGCGGGATCCAGCACATCAGGCCGGTTGGTGGCTGCCATCAGGATGACGCCTTCATTCGATTCGAAGCCGTCCATCTCTACCAGCAACTGGTTTAAGGTTTGCTCGCGCTCGTCGTGACCGCCGCCCAGGCCGGCACCGCGGTGACGTCCCACGGCATCGATTTCATCGATAAAGATAATGCAAGGCGCATTCTTCTTGCCTTGCTCAAACAAGTCACGTACCCGGCTAGCGCCAACACCCACGAACATCTCCACAAAATCTGAGCCCGAGATGGAGAAGAACGGCACATTGGCCTCGCCAGCCACAGCTCTCGCCAGCAAAGTCTTGCCCGTTCCCGGAGGCCCAACCAGCAACACCCCTTTAGGGATTCGTCCACCGAGCTTCTGGAATTTCTGCGCCTCGCGGAGGAACTCAATGATTTCTTTCAGTTCTTCCTTGGCTTCCTCGACGCCGGCAACGTCTTTGAACGTGACCTTCTTCTGCTGCATGGAGAGCAGCCGGGCACGGCTCTTGCCGAATGACAAGGCCTTATTGCCGCCGGTCTGCATCTGCCGGATCATGAAAAACCACAGCGCGGCCAGCAGCGCCAGCGGCGCCAGATTGACGATCCAAGTCCAACTTCCACTGCTGACGTCGCGAACGGAGATGGTGACGCCTTTATCGCGCAGCGTCTTGATCATGTCCGGATAATTGGCGGGGACGGTGGTATGAAAGCCCGAATTATCATTGCGGTACTTACCACGTACTTCCATGCCAATGATGGTGACTTCCTTGACATTGCCGGAGTCCACATCGGACATCAATTGTGAGAAGTTGATTTCTTTCTCTTTCTGATTTCCGCTCCCCATTTTGACTACTTGCCAGAGCAAGAAAGCTGAGAGAACGATCACGAGCCAAAAAACTACGGTTTTAACTGTTGAATTCACCCTGATAAACTCCTAAGAAATAAGCCGCACGCCCTTCCCGTTCAAGGGACACTTACCCACTTCAATTAGATGCCAACCACGGCATTTGGATGGACATATTGCTAGACTGCCATTTTAACCGTTCTGCGGAAAAAAGGACGGCGAACTTGTGAAAACTTAAGTCATGGGCACAGCTTGGTTTGTAGCTGCCAAATACGAGAGGTTGCGGTTGGTCTGCTGAGGCGACCCTAACCCATAGCCGACCAGGAAGGCTTCGTCCACCAGAAAACCGAAATAGTCGGGCTGCAATTGCACCCGACGGGCGGACTGCCGGTCGAGCAATGTCGCGAGTTTGACGGAAGCCGCTCCTCGCGCCCGCAAGTCGTTCATTAGAAATTCGCTGGTCACTCCAGAATGCAACAGGCCTTCCACCAGCAAAACGTGCTCTCCTTTGATATCCGGCTCATGGCTGAAGAAAATCTCCAGAAAATCTCCGGGTCCCTTTCCACCCTGCTGGCGATACCTGGGTTTGATGAATTGGCAGGTCACGGGAACCTCGAGTGACCGTACCAGGTCGGCCATGAACATGAATCCGTTCTCCAGCAGCGCCATAGCATGCAGAGTTTGGCCGCGATAGTCGTCGGAAATCTGCCGTGCTATTTCGCGTACCCGCTTCTGGATTTGGTCGGCGGGGATCACAATCCGCAACTGGTCGGGCTTTGAGCTCTGATTCACAGTTCCCCGGAGGGCCTTTCTTTAATCGCGAGTGCGTTTTCCACGCCTTCGCGAAAACGTAAATGCGCGGGCACGGGAAATCCGCGAACCCACACTACATCAGCTCCCTGCACAACAACCGGCCAAAGCTTTCTTTCCGATCCGGTGATGTGCAATTCCTGCAGCAATTCCTTGATCTTCTTGGGGGATTTGGTATGGGCTGGCCAGAACCGGTCTCCGGCGCGCCAGTTTCGAACTCGCAGCTCTTTGCCCAACATCGCCGAATCCAACAAGTGGTCGGGATTATACCCTCCACGGGGTGAAACGAGCGCTGCTTCAAACCATGTACCGGTTTCAGGAACTTTGATTCGTCCAGGTACGCGGAGGCAATACTCATAATCCGAACTCGCCTTGCCTGAATCCGCGCGATCGAAGCGCAACTCCGTCGGCGTGCGGGAAACAGTCCATCCGCCGGGCAGCATTCCGGATTTCCCCAGTTCGGCATCGCCCGCTACATGCAAGATGTCCTCCACGTGCGCGAACTCCAGCTGCAAGCCCAACGATTCCCCCGCTGCCCGAACTACCCGGCGCTGCAAACCGAGCGGGAAATCGTTCAATACGCTCAGCTTCAGCGCGCTCCCTTTCCAAACCTGCGGCAGGACTAGCGCAACTTGCTGCTGCCAGTAATCCTCCTCGGCGCGCGCGATCTCCGCCACTTCCGCCAAAGTTTCGCGAACCGCTGGGTTCAGATGGCGCTCGAGCCGCGGCATGATCCCATGACGTACGCGGTTGCGGCTGTGACGCAAGTCCCGGTTACTGGAATCCTCCCGCCAGTCTTGCCCCAGCGCTCTCAGATAAGCTTCCAATTCTCTTCTTCCTGTTCCCAGCAGAGGCCGGACAACAGTCTTCTCTGAGAACTGAGAACCTTGAACCGGCAACCGGGGATAAATCCCAGCCAACCCGCGCGTTCCAGCCCCTCGCACTATTTTTAAGAGCACCGTCTCAGCCTGATCATCCTGCGTGTGTGCAGTGGCAATGCGGTCCAAGTCCCTTTCGAGCAATCTCGAGAAGTATCCATACCGCATTTCCCGCCCTGCGGCCTCAAGGCTCAAATGCTGCTGGGCTGCATAGCCCTCAACATCTTCACTCGCACGATGCAACTGCAGTTTGTATTGACGTGCCAGATCAGTGACAAACTGTTCGTCCGAATCGGCTTCCGCTCCGCGTAGCTTGTGATTGAAATGAATCACGGAGAGGACGATTCCGAGTTCCTTCCGCAAGTCCAGCAGCAGACGCAAAAGCGCGACGGAATCCGCACCGGCCGACACCGCAACCCCAACTCGGTGGCCTGCCTTCAGGAGCTGGTTTCGCCGGATGTAATGGAGAAGACTTTGTGCCAGTATCTGCACGATTTTATGGTACATCCGAAGCTGGTGCGACGATGGTTCTCCGGTCGCCAAGGGGGAGAATTAGATGGCAGCAGCTTGGGTGCGACGTCTGGCCTGGATCTCGATATAGACGTTGACCAGGGATACGGCCGCCGGCGTAACGCCAGGTATGCGTGAGGCGTGACCAAGGGTCCGCGGCTGAACATTGCTTAATTTTTCCTGCATCTCGCGGGAGAGTCCGCTGACTGAGCGGTAGTCGAACCACTCAGGAATCGAGCGTTGCTCGGATTTCTTCAGCCGCTCAATCGAGCGTTGCTGCTGCTGCAAGTATCCTTCGTATTTGATTTCCGTTTCCACCGGCTTGAGTTCGTTACGCACCTCGGAGGTCAAATGATCTGCAGCGACCGATCTGCGCTCGAAAAACTCCGGCATCAGTTCGCGGAGCACCGGAACCATATGCTCGATGGCAACTTCGGGACGCTTCAGCAGTTGGGCAAGTGTTTGGCCAGCCGTCGACAGTAGGGTTGAGTCATTACCCATCTTTTCCAGCATTGCACTGGTAAGTTTCGTCTTCTGTAACATCTGTCTCAAAGATTCCAACCGCTCCTGCTTGGCCAGGAAATCCGCCCAGGCCGAGCCCCCTATTAATCCAATCCTGCGCCCATGCGGGGTGAGCCTACGATCGGCATTGTCAATACGCAGATGCAACCGGAATTCAGCCCGCGAAGTGAACATCCGGTAAGGCTCGTTCGTCCCTTTGGAAATGAGATCGTCGATCAGGATCGCGGTGTAAGCTTCGGTGCGATCCAGAATCAGCGGCTCCTCTTCTTTAACTTTCAAGCTTGCATTGATGCCGGCCATCAACCCTTGACATGCCGCCTCTTCATAACCAGAAGTTCCATTGATCTGACCTGCCAGAAAGAGGTCTGCAATCTTCTTGGTTTCCAGAGTGCGTTCCAGTTCCGTGGGATCGATGGAGTCATACTCGATGGCATAGCCGGGGCGCAGCATCTCCGCATTCTCCAGTCCAGGAATGGACTTGAGAATCGCAAGTTGAACCTCGACCGGCAGCGACGTGCTCATCCCATTGACGTAGATCTCGTGCGTGTTCAGACCTTCGGGCTCGAGAAACAACTGGTGCGTAGTTTTGTCGGGAAACTTTACGATCTTGTCTTCGATCGAAGGACAGTAGCGTGGCCCAATCGACTTGATCTGCCCGCTGTACATTGGCGACCGGTGCACGTTTTCGCGAATGATGCGCTGCGTCTCCGGCGTGGTCCAAGCGATATAGCACGGGACCTGTTGGTCATGATGGCCGACACGCTTAGTGCGAAAACTGAAGGGAGTGGGATCGCTATCACCGGCTTGCACCTGGAAAAGCGACCAGTCGATGGTGCGTCCATCTAAACGCGGCGGCGTGCCTGTCTTCAGCCGGCAACCTCGCAGACCGAGCTTCTTCAGAGACTCGCCGAGAAGAACCGCGGCTGGTTCGCCCGATCGTCCCGCGGGATACTGCTGCTCTCCGCAATGAATCAGTCCGTTGAGGAAAGTCGAATACCGCGCGCAGTGCGCCGCTCCGAGCCGGCCGTGTGTTCAATAATCAGGTCCGCAACCTCAGCCTGTTTGATTTTCAGGTTTGATTGCGACTCCAGCACTTCACGCATCTTGAGGCGGTAAGCCTGCTTGTCGCACTGAGCTCGCGGTGACCACACTGCGGGGCCCCGCGAAGTATTCAGCAGCCGAAACTGGATGCCGACCGCGTCTGTCACTTCGCCCATGATGCCGCCGAGCGCATCCACCTCGCGGACCAGGTGTCCTTTAGCGATTCCGCCCACTGCGGGATTGCAGGACATCTGGGCGATCAGATCGACATTCAGCGTGAACAGGGCCGTCTTCAAGCCCATGCGAGCCGCCGCCATCGCGGCCTCACATCCTGCGTGACCTGCGCCGACCACTACCACATCGAATTGTTCAGTGAATTCCATTCTCGCTTCTAGATTCTATCAAGTTAACCAAAGGGATAACGGAATGGAGGAATCTTGTGGCGTAATTTCAGAAGGATTGACAGCCGGCGGATACTTGTTGGCGAGAGGTGAGCAGATGACCGCCTCGGCTGGGCCAGCTTTAACGCGTGATTCAGGCACATCCAAGCTAGGGATTGCCTGGATAGCTCTTTGCTTGGCGTTGGCCCTCCACGTCACTGACGAGGCTTCGACCGGTTTTCTGTCTGTTTACAACCCCACCGTACTAGCGCTGCGGGCGAAGATCGGTTTTTGGCCCATGCCCACTTTTGAATTCCGGGAGTGGCTGACGGGCCTCATAGTCGCGGTGCTCGTGCTATTGGCGCTGTCTCCGCTCGTGTTCAAACGAGTGCGTTGGATGCGGCCAGTCTTTTACGTCTTTGCCGTCATCATGTTGTTGAATGGATTAGGTCACACAACGGGAACTAT
>MNGW01000161.1 GCA_001918935.1 Acidobacteriales bacterium 13_1_40CM_3_55_5
GCCAGCAATAACCCAGTAATCCAGGTCGCTCTCCGGGCGCAAAGGGGCTCGTAGCGGCAACCGCGCCGGCCTTTGTGTGCCGATTCATTTCAAAAAGCAAGCGGTGAAAGCCGCCTGTAAACTATACGATTGAGAACGAGAAGTTGGCTCCCCGGGCTAGATTCGAACTAGCAACCCTTCGGTTAACAGCCGCGGGTGAAAATCACTAAGTCATTGCTTTGGCGTCACTTACAAATTTGATATGGCGCTTGAGTTGGCCAATTGGCCAACCATGCCCACTTCGATCATTTCCCCGAACCCGCCGTGGAGGCGAGTCGAATCGCCAGAGCCAACCGATCGGTGGAATCCCCTTCCTCGCGATGATCAGTGCTAGCTCCGGCCACGAGAACCGAGATACGGGCACGCGGTACGCGAAGCAACTGATTGATCGAGACGCTGCAGCTGCGATTCTAGATCGTTGGCCTGTTGAAGGACAGGGGTAATTCTCTGCAAACTAAGAGAGCCTGTTTCGTCCACCGAGACAAGCCTGGCGTGAACTAATCAAGGGCCGCAATCAGAGCTGCCAGCCTTCCGGCGCAGCACCCAGACACGCGAGACAAAAGACCCTTTTCGCATATACAGTACAGTTAAGATAAACCGGATTAAGTGAGCATTCCGAGAAGGAATGCGAACAGATTTTGGAGTTCGCACTAGGTTGAGTAGCCATTTTCTAGATACCTCACCCACGCGTGAAGAAGGTACCAACAGGGGCGGCTTCAATCTGAACCAACGGTTCAGGCCGGCTGCTCAGTGATTCCACTAGCTGTACCTTTTTGCCTGCCGCATAGATTTGGTGCCGACCGTGATTTCTATACCAATCGGCCACCGTCGCCGTATGATGGACGCTCTCGAGTACCTTGCGCCAGCCACCACCATTGTAGGCACAAAAACTGATCTCGCCCTGCCAAGTTGCTACCGGCACGTTTGAATTGCAGATCGTCGCAAAGTCGTAGTTGTAGGCGTCTTGGAACCACATACCATTGAGAAACATGAGTCTCCAGCGTGCGGTTTTCGCAGAGGCTTGCCGCGACCAATCGCTGTCGCTTCTCGTGAAACGATACAATGAGCCCTCAAACAGACCACGGAGCTCATGGGGTCCCAATCCCGAGGGAGCCTTCGCCTGGTTGAAATTCCGAAGAAGTGAAAGCAAAACCATGGCCCTGGTCACCCGAGGCGACCTGCCGGAATCTGTTATTTGTATAACGTCTTGCATGAACCTTCCGAGATCGAAGAACGCTGGAATCGGAATCGCCTTCCCCTTCTCAGTATCTACAAGCAAGGGGCTCATAATCGCGTGGTCCGGATGCATGTCAGGAAAGAGACTCCCACGCTCTGCACCCCGGTCAAGGACATCATCCAAATGGCTGAAGATCGCGTACGCCGAAGCTGGGTACCAATCCCGCATGGGCCGCCAGTCAATCGAGGTTTGGGCTTGCAGGTCGTAAGCGAGTTGAGAGAGAGGATACCGTTCTGCATACCGGTCCTCAGTCGATATGCGCTCGTCGCGGCCGGTGAACATAACGGGCTGAAAAATTACGCCGTGGATTTGATCGGCGCTGCGTAGAGCGAAGCGCACGATCTCTCCCACGCAATCATTGTTGAGACCGTTGACCACGGTAACTTGCAAGGTGGTTTGCATTCCAGCCGCAGCGATGTTCTCCAGCGCGCGGAGCTTCACTTCCATGTAATTTCCAAGCCCGCGATGTTTGTTCTTCTCCTCGGAGACGCCATCGAACTGCAGGTACACGCCGTGCAACCCGGCGGCGCTCGCCTCGACAGCAAAATTTCGGCTTTCCGCAAAACGAATACCATTGGTCGAAGCGTGAAGACGATGGAAGCCCTTGCTCTTCGCGTGTCGAATTGCGTCAAGGAAGATCGGAGAGAGTGTGGCCTCGCCACCGGAGAACAAGACATTGATTTCGCGGTTAGGCTTGAAAGAGCCCGCCCGTTCAAAAATCGTCTTCAACTCTTCCATATCTGTTTCGTCGACGTAACCAACTCCGTTAGCGTCCATGAAGCAAGGTCGACACATCATGTTGCATCGGTTGGTCAGATCCACGATCAAATACGACCCTCGGCCCGCCCGGATGCTGTTAGGGCCGTGGTCGTGGACCTCACGGTCGCCAACGCAATCGAAGTCGCCCCCCAAGGACTGCGCTTCCATCCTCTGAAAGAAATCGGGATGGTTCGATAGCACGTCCTCAAATGGACCATGCGTCTCGCACGCCTTTCGCATGAGGATTCGCCCGCCTTCCTCAAGGATCTCGGCGTCAATGATTCCCGGACGCTCCCTAAAACCGGCTACATCACTCTGGCCCCTGATGACCGCCTCGACTGCTTCGCGGTTGCATTCCGGGCAGAGCGACAGGGTTCGCCTCGGAACCCCCGTCCCCATTGGCGTTCGTTGGTGCTTCTTCAGAAGCCGACCCGGCGCCCAGTTTGGTGCGGGCAGCGCCCCTTCAGGCAGAACGCGGTTAACGGAGCTGGCGATGGTCCATGCTGCGCTGGATGTGAAACGAGAGTGAGAGGCCATACACTCGGACATGAAATTTACCTCCTGTCGCGGTTTGCTCAAGGATAGAAAAACGAGGCGGCGAACCCTTCCGTCTGGGCAAACTCATTTTACTTGCGCTGTCAAGTCAGAGGGCCCTACCCGACGCCGATGCGCAACGCCGTTCTGCGTGCGACAAGTGTGTTGACTTCTGGTTGTGAAAAGAACGCAGAGATATCTGTTCTCAAGCGCCGGGTACATCCACCAGGTAAGCGAAATAACAAGACCGGTTTCGGCCGTGGGTGGGAAAATGTTGCGGCGCCGAAATGGCAAAATCCGAGCTAGCAGCCCGCTTTAGAGATATCAGCGCTTGCTGCTGAAATTCAAATGGATTGGGTGCTGCTGTACAGGGCGCTCAATTTGGAGATGTAAAGTGGTATCGAATAAGTCGTTGGAAGTGAATGCTGCGCTCGCCGAGGGTGCAAAGCAGGCAACGTTTGAAAAGGAGGCGCAAACCCCGAGCGGAACCGGCACACCGGCTTCTCCGCCGAGACCGCATGGGCAGCCCGCAGAAACACCGGCGGAACAAAACGGTAGCGGCAAGACGCCGCAGCGTTCTTTGCCGACGAGCTCGGCCCAACCTAAACGGAACCAGCTGGATCTCGAGGGACAGAACGCCGTCAACAAAGTCATGTTGGCGGGGCGACTCTGCCGGGATGCCGAAGTGAGGCATACCAAAGGCGGTCAGATCGTGGCGAATTTTTCTTTGGGAACCCAGGAGTCGTACAAAGACCGTTTGGGCGAGTGGCAAAAAAAGACTGCGTGGCACCGGGTTCAAGTGTGGGGAGACCTTGCGGAAACGGTAAGCGCAAACCTGCGGCAAGGTGCGCGGGTCTATGTCGAAGGAAAGCTCATCATCCGCAACTGGATCGACAAGCAAAACCAGAAGCGCCGCTCCACAGAAGTGGTGGCAAGCGATGTACGTTTCCTTACGCTGGCTCCAAGCAATGGGGCGCAAAGCGGGAGCGAACTCGCCGACGAGCATACCGGCGATTAGCAATGACCGAGAACTTGGGGCTATCGCGCGCTTGCAGTCGGGCTAGCCCCAAGCTTCCTACGATTGATTTCCTAGATAATTTCTTGCCCGCCTGCACCAACGCCAGGCTCTACCACAGCCTTCGTTGAACCTACGATTTGATCCAAAGCAGCGAAATTACACTGTTGTAAGCAGGCAGCGCCTTGGACTCCTCCCATATGGCCTCTGGAAAACCGGTCGCGGAGATCCACAAACGCGCGGGGAGCGCCTGCGGTTTCCTTGGACCAGGTGTTCCCGCAAAGCATTGCAACGCAAACGTGCCTTGCTGAAGGGGCGCCCCCTTTTGGAGCGGAAAGCCAAAGTGGCTCGAGCGTTTCGACCAATCGATTCGGTCATTCGTGGCCCACACGATCGCGCAGCTTTGCTTCGCCAGATCGCAGTACCGCCAGGCCGCTGCCGAAAGAGAAGTATGAAATCGCTGGGCGATTTTTTCGATCACTTGCAGAGAAGGCGGTGCGGACTCGACGATCGGCTGGACCGCGGAAGCGGGCAGGAGAAGCTCGGCGGCAAATTCATCGGCCTCGCGCTCGAGTTCTCGCGACCAGTCGCCCCAGTTCCCGATGTCGGACTTGGTGCAAACGAGCTCCGTCTGGTCGTGATCGGGAAGCAAAAAGTGAGCGATTTCATGGGCGAGCGTGAAATTCTTGCGGCCAGCCTCGCGGATCGATTGCCGGACCGCAATCGTTCCCAAAGGAATCTCGCGCGCTCGAATCAAGGCGCCGTCAAACCCATCAGCGTCCACCTCGCGAACTTGGAGTCCGAGTCGCGAAGCGATTGCCCGCAGATCGCCATGCTCGAGCGGCAGTTCGCGCGCGAGGGCGCGTGCATAGGCGCCGCCTTTTTGCGACCCGCTCATCGACCGTCTTTCGGGCGGCTGCGATTATTGCGTTTCAAAAGATCCTCGGCGAGGTCGTCCAGGAGTTTCTTGTCCCGTTCCGAGAGTTCCTTCTTGTTTCGATAGGCGGTAGCCAAAGTCACACGCGGCAGCCTCGCGAGTCGTTCCTGAATACGCTGAGCGTGGTCGATGACACTCCGGATGACCGCTCGGGCTTCGCGAACTAATGCTCGTTCCTTTGGGGAACTGGGTACGCCTGGACGCAAGTCACTAAGCGCCTGTTTCAAGAGCGCCGGAACGGGCCGGCCTGCTGCCGCGTACTCTTTTGCTAGGGCATCAAACTTTCGATAAAGGCGTGCTTTGACGTCTTCCGGATCAATTCCTGCGCGCCGCAAGAGTTCCCGGGCTTCCCCGGCATCCAGCTGGCTCGGGCTGCCGTACAAGCTGTCGGACAGTTGAGCCAACCGCGCGTTTTGCGGAAAAAGATCCTCTTCCTTCTGTTCGCTCATGCGGTTTTCCTCCCTACCAAGTTGTGATCGATGAGTTGCCTCTGCAGCCTCTTCTTCCTGTTCTGCACCTCTGCTGCAGTAATGCCCAACTCAGCCGCTATTTCGCGGGGCTTGTAAAGGTTGAGTTCCAGCACCGCCCTCACAACTTCCGCTAGTTCGGGTTCCCCGGCAAAGGCAGTCCGTGCGCGTTCACCGTACCGCTCTTCATCGATGGAGGCCGCAAAATCTATAGCCGATCCCGGCAATTCGTCGAGCGACAGGGGAGCAGCATCGGCATCCCGCTGGGCAGGAAGCGGGGATCGGCTCTCCTCGTGGGCATGTGCCGCCTTACGAAGGGAATCGATAATGTCATTGCGCATGGCGGTCGCCAGCAGGGAGAACAAATCGCCACGGGAGGCCCGATGTTGAAGCCTGCCTTCCATATATTCCACCAAGACTGCCGAGACAAAGTCGTCGACGGACAGACCGACGCCGGCGACTGTAGAGTTACGCCCACCGAGTCCAAACTCGTTAAAGGTTCGCAGCCCAAAAGCAGTCAGCCGATGGGCTAGTTCCTCAAAATCCAGGCTCTGCTGCGCTTCCAAGAAGAAACCTCGGACGCCGAGATGACGGCCGTCTAACCGGCGGGAGTCTAAGGTTCTAACATTCATGGGCCAGCGGAATCACCAGGATAATACTCAGTAAGCGAAGTAAAAGATCGTTTCTGGCCACGCACGGGAGGGAATATTGTTTTTTTCGGAACACCCAAATTCGGAAGATTGGTTCGCTCTGTCGGTATCAGCCCTGGGGCTGAATTCGAGCATTGCGTGCCCCAAGAAAGCGCGCGGATTTTGGAGATGGACTGTGATATCGGACAAGGCGTTGGAACTAAACATTTCTTTGGTTTTAGAGGTTCGTGGTGACTCCGTGAAATGCACCGGGATTCAAGTCATCAAGCCCGGTGGCGGCTTGGCAGGCAATGGAATCGACCCCCACACAGCAATGACTCGCATAGGAAAGGAAACCAGTGGGACGAACGGGGTTCCTCCTTGGTGCGTTTCTCATGCGCATGTTTTGGGGAAAGGGCCGGCTCAAGACGGGGCACAACGCGAAGAGAAGAAGGAAGAGCCGATAGGTACCACAGCAGACTGCCGGAACACCTGGATCTTTAAGGCCAGCTCGGAATTCTCCGACGTTCGGAGTGCAGTTCGCACCCTTAGGGAACATACCTGGCTCGTCCAGCAGCACAAGGAACAGATCAAATTGGGAGACAGGGTGTATTTGTGGGAGTCCGGTCCGCGGGGAGGGATCATCGGACTGGCGGAGGTATCCGAGCCGCCTCGGATTCAACCGGAACCGAAAGAACAACTGCTGTTCATCCGGAACAGTGAAAAGTTCCGAGGAGACCGCCTTCGCGTAAAGATCCGATTGCTCAAACTGATCGAACCAGCGATTCAGCGGACGTATCTTTCATCGCGGGCGGAATTCGCTACCTTGAGCATCTTGCGGCGCCCGCGGGCCACGAATTTTCGCGTGACGCGAGAAGAAGCAAAAGCCCTGGAAGGCATTGTGGACGGCATGGCTGTGGCAGCTGCTCCTCATGATTCAGTGAAAGGAGAGAAACGGATCGTATTTGCCCAGGCGTAAGGACTAGCGCCCTTAACATGGGACCAGCCGCAAGGAGCACTCGCCGGAGACCGCACATCGGTCAGCGTGTCCGTAGACAAAGCGAAACGGGCAGAACCCCCACTTGGAAGCGCAGGGAGACTCTCTCCCTCGAGGAACACGTCGGGCTTTTCTTCCGCACCTGTGGCAAGACGATCCAAGGAAAATGCCGGAGACGGTCGTTGCGAAAGAAAGGAGGTCGGACGGGAATTGAATCGGATTCGGACTTGATCCAAACAGCTCTCGCTAACTTAGCCCTGCCCGACTACTTTCCGGACTGGCTGCTCTCTCAGAACTCCATGGCTGATGCGCAACGCGACGGATTTCCACTTCCTTCGGCAACTCGGTCCGCCAGGACGGATTCTGTTCTACAGGGTTTAAGAGTCGGTTTTCTGAAACCCATCGAACATCTCATTCTCGATGACTCCATCAGCAAAGCGATTCACGCCAATTCGGCGAAGCAGGGCCTCGCCCGCTTCACGAGTTGCGTGTTGCAAAGCGGCGTCGAACTACTCTACCGAGCTATCAAGAGCAACATCGCTGACTCGCTCCATGTCGTGATTCAGATCAAGCGCAGACCAGGACGCCGCTACGTCTCGGAAGTGCTCGAAATCAACAGCTACGACCCCGACGCGACCCCTTCGATTACTGTGCGATCTACCAGACACAGGAGCCATCCCAATGACGACGGACGAAAGTCGAAACATGAAGGACATCTCAGCAAGCGAATACATCCGTACAAACTTTCATCCGTCTGATCGGATTGCCGTCCTGGTCCGCAACGGCGGTACGGGCGAAACGATCCAGCGTATCGCGACTGCTGAACGGATCGCGGGAACTTCCGCTCAGGAATGGCTCCAGCACAAGAATGAAAAAGAGGCATGCGACATCTACATCGGAATGAACACTCTGAAACCCGAGGCACGCACGCGAACTAAGGGGGACATTCAGACCATCCGTCATCTTTACCTGGACATCGATCACGATGGCCCGTCGGCCTTGGCGAAGATTCGGCAATCCAACCTGGTGCCGCCGCCGAATTACACCGTAAATACATCGCCTGACAAATTCCAGATCGTGTGGCGGGTCGAGGGTATTGACCGGGAACACGGCGAGGCCCTGCTGCGTGCCATGGCACGCAAACTCGGAGGCGATCCTGCGGCCACCGATTCCACTCGCGTTCTGCGTCTCCCGGGATTCATCAACCGAAAATATAAAACCGACTTTCGAGTGCAAGCCGAGAAGCACACCGACCGCATTCATCACCTACAAGATTTTCGCCTACACACTGAGCCGATCGACAACAACTTCCGCGCGCACTTAACGCAACGGTCTTCTGAAACGCGACCCTTGAGCCAGTCCGAGCACGATTGGATCTATGCGAAGCGGGCCCTCGCCCGCGGCGACGACCCCGAAGAGATCATCCGCAGGATCGCGGATTTTCGCAGTAGTGAGAAAAGCGACCCGCTATACTACGCGCGGCTAACCGTCAGCAAAGCGCAGCAGCACCTTGCGACGGAAAAGGCAACTCCGACCCAGCCGATTGATGGCTCTCACAGATCAATCTAGCGCGTTCAATTCGATTCGTTTATCCGAACATCCATGAATCAAATCGAAGTAGAAGTGATAGACTCAACCGAGCTGGCGAACGGCTGAACATCCCCGAAACCTGGGTATGTTCCTTTGCCTTCTGGTGGAGTCTGGTCGAGCCGTCCTCCTGCCGCACGCGTACACGGTATCGGACGAACCACGCTCCATGGTGAATGTACAACCGCCCATCTTGGGCTGACAACCTAGCCACTCACGGAGTTCGTTGCTACCCCAAGCAAACCGTACGTAGCGTCCAGGACGGAAATGCGGAATCGGATCGCTTTTGCGCTTTACGTTGGTCCGTGCTGGGAAGTGTTGCAGATTATCCGCTCGAATCCCAAATCATGTCTCTGAAAACAGAATCCATGCACCGCTAAATGCAGGAAACTTTACGTCGGAAAGCGGCATGGTTCTCACTGAGTTCGTCGAGAAAATCTATCTGTCTTATATCGAGCTTATATCGAGGAGTTGCGCGAGTCCACGAAAAAGGGATGTCGGGAAATCTGGAACAACCACATCCGCGATCGTGTCGGGCATATTTGCATGCATGAGTTCAGACGGATGCAAGCAAGATGTTGAAGGCAATTGCCGAAGACAACGATTTAAGTAAAACAACGCTTCAGCACATAAAGAGTAATACCGAATGATGTTCTTGTGCCCGAGGTGAAAATCGGCAGTGAACCAGATGTTGAGCATCCCGGATCCTCTCACTTCACCGTGGCAGCGACGCGAAGAATCTGTTTTTGGATGGAAGCGCGCAAGTCCTTTGGGAGGAGGTCCGCTTGTTCGAGCGATTTCCAGCCTGCGGCGGTCTTCTGCGCAGTCTCGACGGCGATCTTCCAGAGCGGGCTTGCTGGAATTCTTGCCTTGTCGGCGAAGCGGCGCATCTGGTCTGGGGTGATCTCAGAAAGGCTGCGGCTGTCGCCGAAGCTCAGGCCGAGCTTGTCGTTGGGAATATAGGGCAGCGTGGCGACAAAATCGTAGCCCGGCGACAGGACGGGCGTGCGGCGGTTGGGATAAAGGAGGGACCAGTTCTTGAGATGCATATCGGCGTTGCCGATCAGCACGGAGAATACGAGGCGGCGGACGAATTCGAGTATGGCGTCCTCGCCGATTTCCGCCCAGAGGACAGCGGCAATGTTCGCGTAGCTGTGGCGTTTATACTTGTCGTTGGGAAATTCCCCGAAGACTTGTGCGAAATCCTCCATATGAACGGGCTCCCCACCCGGCTTTCGGTCGAAACGCTTCACGGCGAGCGCTCGGCCTTCCACTGTATGCGCTTGTTCGGGCAGTCCTTTGATGTTTGCTATATCTACGAGCTTGTTTTCAGGGACGGAGATGCCGACGCGTCGGGCCAGTTCCATCATGGCGAATTCATTCTCGGGAACCGCCTTATAGCGGGCTGAAGGCAGCTTGACGATCCACGATCCGCCCATGCCGTCCACAGGAATGGTCAGGCCGCCAGAGGCCTCCATGACGGCCGAGAATTTCAACTGCACTCCGGCGAGAGAAAAACGCAACGGTTGTTCGCTGTCGTGCGCATGGTCGTGCTCATCGTCATGATCATGATGAGCCTTTGGCCCCTGCGCCTGACCCTCAAGGGGCGCAATGACAAGCGCGCCGGGAAGGTCGGCTCCAAGCACGGTGAGGAGGAAGAATTCGCGCTCGGGATTGACGTCCGCGCGTTTGGCGAGATAGTCGCGCAGGTGACCTTCCGGGAGAAGGTTAGAGAAGAACGGTGGCACGCGGCGCGCCGTGGGACGCGTTTGTGTCACGAGCCCACCAGTGCTGCCCTTGAAGGAGAGGCTCAGAGTCGGACGCTTCGGGTCATCTATATACTCCTGCTCAAATGCAAAAAGCTGGCGGTCGCCCGCGAGGCGGGTGATGACGCCTATGTGCCTTTTGTGTAGGCGCACGGAGAGCGCGTTGATTGTTTTCGGATCAAACTTCATCGCGCAGCTCCGCCGCCGTGTCCTCGTCTCCGTCGGCGACGTAAAGGGGGCGTTCCTCGCCTTCACCTGGCTGGTCTTTCAGGTGGTCGCGGACAAGGGACTGCACCACGGGCACAAGAGCGCGGGGCACCATGAGGAGGTCGCGGTCGAGGGCGCGGACCAGCTCAAGGAGTGTGTCATAGCGCGGCACGATCTTGCCGGATTCGATGCCGGAGATATGCCTCTGGCCGACGCTGAGACGGCTCGCTAGGTCTCTTTGGCTCCAGCCGCGCTTCTCCCGAGCCTCCCTGAGGGCCCGGCGCAGCTCGGCGGGCAGCGCTTTCTGCCGGAGGGGCTTGACACCTTTTTTTACATCATTCTTCATGATTGACACAATATAATACATCAGAGCGAAACGCAAGCGATACCCTAAATTATCTCAAGGTGAGCATGTTACACAATAAAGGGTATCACCAGTGTTTCTGATATCGAAACAAGATCGGGTTCGACGTTGGCGTCAAGTCGGGTAGGTCGACGGCCCCGAGCTCCTGCGAAGTCTCTGGCAGGTAAAGCTGCTCGCCAACTAGGGTTCACAGATTTTGGTTTGCCACGGGTCCGTCGGACCAAACCTCTAACGCTAATCCATCCTCGCTCACGAAGTGCCGCGCCTTCCCCGGTTCGCGCCGGGGTTCGATTGCAATGGATGCTTCGGGTGCCAGAAGACGATGCTCGCTTTGCTCACCACGGTGAAATGGCTTTTTATCACGACTAGCTTAGTTGACGTTGGAGTTTTGATCGTGACGACCGCGAAAGTGGAATTGGGCTTGTCCTCCTTACATGTAAAAGCTATACCGCGACTGAAACGGATCTGTTGGCTTCATGTATTTGAAGATGCTGCCGACCTTGCGTGCCGCTTTGAGCGTGATCGGTTCGAAGTTGTCGAATTGCGTGTTGTTCCAGTTCATCTTCGTTAGCGCAAGGATCTCTTGAGCAAGGAAGAGCGGCCCCTCCTCGGCTCGCTCGTAAAGAATGGGCTGAAAAGGTTGGGCT
>MNGW01000144.1 GCA_001918935.1 Acidobacteriales bacterium 13_1_40CM_3_55_5
TCGTCGCGCCGTTTTACGTCTGTGCGTGCATAGGCGGCTTCACCACCCAATCTTGGAGGCGAGCTGCCAAAGCCTGAAGTCGATCCGATCCGCGCGCCCCGAGTACGACCTTCGCACCGCGCTCAGCAACAGAAGCGCAGTCGCCTCGCCAATTCCGCTGCTCGCGCCCGTGATTACGACGACCTTGCCTTCGATTCCTGAGGAATTCTGCATATTCGTTTCTCTCCTCCTTGCTTTTCTTTTACGATGATTTCATGAATAATCCTCAGCTTCGAACTTCGCGTGTGAAGTCATTGGGTCTAGGTACGTTTAAGCCGAGGAACGCGACACGAGGCTATTTGAAAATGTTTCCTAGTGTGAGAAATGCAGAAAAGCATCTCGCACGCGAGAGAACAATACAATGTTCGGAATTGTAGGACGTAAGCCGCAAACACCGCAGAAGGTAACCACTGGCCGCTTTGAGATCGAGCGCGACGGACAGGTAGCTTCCCTGGAATATAGTATGAGCGGAAATATACTCGAGTTGATCCATACAGAAGTGCCTGATAATTTGCGTGGGCTGGGTCTTGCATCCTTGTTAGCAGAGAACGCGCTTCGATGGGCCCGCGAAAACAACCTCAAGGTAGATGTGATTTGCCCTTCAGTGCATGAGTACATCGGGAAACACCCGGAGTACTCGGATCTTGTTCTGCACTGAGTTACTGCGCTAGCCAACAATTTTACGATCCCACGCTCGCCTGACTCGCACGGCCGAAGCTCCAACCAATGAGCCGCATGGCCTCCTTCCCGATATTAATGACGTTTACGATGGCGGCAATCATCAAGCCGATGTGAATACCGTAATTAATGCTCTTTACCAGCTCTTGCGATTGCAGAGCGCTGGGGTCGGAAGCCACAAACACCTCAGGAGCATTAATTAGAAAGTAGAGAACGACGAGACCAAGTGCGCTCATCACCAGGAGAGCGACATGTCGACCCTGGATCCAATGCGGCCGGGCGATCATCACCGCCGTGAACATCACATCAACCAGCACTATTACCACAAACACCGGATAGATCGAGTGCCACACGGGACCGAACTTGAGCAAAGCAATACCCGGGCCGAAGATAAGATATTGGTAATGCAACCCGGCCAGCCACCACACGCCAAAGATGATTTGAATCACGAGCCGTGCGATCAACTCGAAGCGAGACTTGCGGGGATCGCTCTTCACCAGTGGCGGCAACTTGCGTGGATCCCATCGATCGCTCACCTGGATCTTGGCGCCAAAGAAATCCATAGCAGCGAAGACCACTGTCACCCAGCCGAACACACTGAGAGCGACACTGGGATAGTGCAGCAGCGGACTGAGACTCTGAATAAAGGGTTTGCCTGCTGCGGCCATCGCGATACTGGCGCCGGCCTGCACCAGAAACGCAAGACCCAGCGCCGCTTTCAAAACTCTCCAATAAATGGGAAACATAGTCGCTCCAATCACGTGCTGCTGCTTGCCGTACCGGCTGGCCAGATGCATGGGGCTGCCAAGCTTCTTCAGCAGCTCCACCTGTTCGTCCTTAGTCAATTGCCGACCGAGCGCCGCCTCTTTTTCCTCGATCTGCGAGAGGATACTGTCGCGAAGTTCCTTGATAATGTCGTCCCGCTGCGCCCTCGGAAGCGAGAACTTTACTGCCTGCAAGTAACGATCGATCAGTTCCATAATGTGCTCCAGAAAGACACCCTTCAAAACGAAGTCCTTCAAACCTAAAGAATTTCATTGAGCGATGCATTGATGCTCTTCCACTCGGCAGACAGTTGTTTCAGAATCAGTTTGCCGTCGGCGGAGAGCCGGTAGAACCGTTTGTTGCGCTTGTCCTCCTCCCGCCACTCGCTAGCCAGCAACCCTTGGCTCTCCAGCCGGCGTAGCAGCGGATACAGGGTACCTTCGTCGATTTCCAAGCCCTGCTGAGCGAGCGCCTTGCGCAGTGTGTAGCCGTATCGCTCGCTGCGCAGTTCCGCCAGAACCGCCAGAATCAGGCACCCGCGTCTCAGCTCAAGGCGCAGGTTTTCGAGCACTTCATTGTTGGCCGGTGCTTCTACCATGTGCTGCATAGTGTATGGCACACACTGTATGCAAAACAGTATTAATCTGTCAATAGGTTATTTCAGTCGTGGCTAGTGAATGCTTGCGGAACGGCGGGAAGGGGCAACCGCAGAGGGGATCAGCGAGAGTAGCGCTGCCTGAGAGGTAAAGATTTAACAGTCCAATGCTACGAAAGATCTATGCTCCTTGGCTGCTTGCACAGCTTGCAGCAGGTCGCTATCTGCTTTTGACTTCACTACGTAGCCTCGAGCTCCGGCATTGAGCGCCTCTTGCAGCATCTGCGTGGAGTTATGTTGAGTCAGAATCAGAATCTCGCATCTCGGAGCGGTTTCCCGGATAAGACGGCACGCTTCCAGTCCACCCATCCTAGGCATGCTGATGTCGAGCAATACGACGTCGGGATCCAGCCGCTGGGCCTTTTCAACTGCCTCAACGCCATCGGCGGCTTCGTCAATGATTTCCCAGCCCGGTTGTACGCCCAATAAATGTTTAAGTCCACGCCTGACCACTGGGTGATCGTCTACCAGCAAGATACGTGTTCCCATAATCTCAAGCCCTCCGGCAAGAGAATCTTTCAATAACACAACCCCAAGGCGTTGGACAGCACTGGACCCGCACCAACCGCCTGGATGCCAGTCTTTTAAGCTATAACAATCTCGTACTGCTTACCGTGGGGTGGCCCGAATAGCACACGAACAGGATAGCCTGAAGTCGGCGCTGTGCATTCTAGTCATATCCTGTACTGGCTCAACATACAGTAAAACCTGTATGTCCGGCCGACACCCACCGAGGGCACCAAGCCCTCCTGTTCTTATTTCGGAGGTGGCGGCGGTGGATTCTTTTGCGGCTTCTTGCCAAAAAGGTCGAGAAGTTGTTGCACCCCGGGTTGCTGCTGCTGTTGTTGCTGCTGAGGCTGTTGGGTCTGATTTCCTTTCTGCCCTAGCAGCGTTCCCAGAATGCCGGATGCCGCCGCTCCGGGATTCTCAAAGTTCGGTACTAATCCCTTGAGCTTCATCTGGGCAAGTTTTTGAAGATCGGGCGCAAATCTGGGATTCTTAAATGTTCCCGTAACCAGCACGGGAATGACAATCTCGCCCTGATTGTTGGCTAGGGCGGTATTCATATATCCGCCGATACTCGTTCCACCCACTTGCTGGCTCATCGCTTTCGAAAGCACAGCGGAAACGCTCAGATTGAGGGCCTCAGTCACAAGATTCGCTGTTCCAGTCGCACTAACGTTGCCCACGTCGAGCAATGCCTGGAGATTATTGGTGTGCGCTACCCCATTGGTCACCAGGATATTACCGGTCATGCGCGAGATATTGGTAAATCCATGATCGCCTTCTCCCGGCCGTGCGAATCCTGCAATCGCGGCTAACTGGTGAGCGATATCGGTCCCATTCAGGCGGACGTTATTGAAGTTCAGATTCGCGGATCCATTCAACACCCGAAGTACATCCTCAGATGTGATCGATTTCACCGGGCCGGTAATCCGGCCATCTATATTTATCGTCCCCAAGCCGCTGATCCTATCTAACCCGCTTACGCCATAAGCTCTCGCGATCGACAACACTTCAGGCAGGGTTGCGTTTGGAGCCTTCACCGTGGCATCGATAATGGGAGAATTCGAGGTGTATTGTCTCAACGAGAGCAGCGTCGACATCGTCGTATTGCCCGAGGTAACGTTGAATTGACCGGAACGAATTTCATTCGGGGTGAGCGCCAGATTCACTGCCTTAATCTGAACTGGCTGCGGAATTTCTTTCCCGGTAACCTGTATATCCCGTCCCGAAATTGTGCCATTCAAAGCTGGCTTGCTGGCTGCGCCACGCGCCTGAATGTCAGCATTGACGCGTCCATTGACCGTCGTGCCCGGCCCAAATGCCACCCCAAATGCGGAAGCCAGGCGTGCGGCCTCTGCGATTGAAACGTCGCTCGCTTTTACGTTCAGATCTATTTGCGGGGGCGTTGGCTTCGTATTCACGGTTCCATGAAGAGCAAGCGGTGTTTGTCCCAGCTTGAGTGTGCCCCTGGTTATCGTGAGCAAATCATTTTTTAAGTCATCACTGAGATCGTAGTCGGCCGTGATCGGATAGCCGACGTCCACTCCATGAACTCGCGCGCTCTGTATGTTCATTTGGCCGGTGGCGGATAACTTTCCAGATTCACTTTGGATATTTGTCTGTCCTGACAGTATTCCGTCGGAATTTTCCAATGCGGGATTGTTGAGAAAACGTTGAAGCCCTGCGATTCCGACACCGTTTAAGTCCAGCGTCCCCTGAAAAGGAGTCGATGCCGGATCCTGTGCTATAGGACCACCCTTTCCCTGCAAGCGGACTTCCTGATTTCCCGCTCCAGGCATACGCGCGGCCACCTGGACAGCAAACGGCTGGCCCGGCGCAAAGTCCTTCAGCGTGCCATCAATATGGTCGTACACCGTTCGAGGCTGCCGTTTCTCTAGGTCGGTCACTGCCACCAAACCATCTTGGATTGCCAGCTTGCTAAGTGAAAACTCCGATTTCGATCCCGAGGTCTTCGGAGCATTCGCCCCCAGTGAGGAAAAGTTCCACACTCCAGACTGGTTCTTCACCAGTTCTACCGTGGGCCGCTGCAGTTTCAGGGAATCGATCTCAATCGACTTGCTAAATAACGGCATCAGTTTTACCGAGACGTCCAACTGATCCGCTTGCACAAACGGTTTTGGATTAGGAAACTTGGGGTCTTCGGCAATAGCGATGTTCTGAACCTGAAAGCGTGGCGGCAGCAGGCTCAAATGCATTGGGCCCAGCGTCACCTTACGATCCAGACGACGTTCGAGCTCGGACTGAATACTTCCGCGATAACGGTTCACGTCAAAGGTGGCAGCAAAAATCGCTGCTCCGATAATGACGACGACCACCAAAATTCCAAAAACGATGCCAACTTTGCGCATAAAAGCCTCCAGAACCCACCGAGACAGGCGTTCGGCCCGACGCCCCAGATACTTGGATGAAGTTTTCGAGTTAGATGTCAGCTCTCCCTAGCATCTTATTTTCTAACGAGATACCGACACACACACTCAGGCTACCGCCGTCGCGGCAAATGAATCCTCGCCCGGGTCAGGCAGCGACGAAGGAGGATCGCTGGCCGGAAAGGTGTCGGCGATGGTTTTGTCCATCATTTTGTCCTTACGTTCCCGCGGATCGTTCTCGTCGATCAGCCGGTCTTCCGGGTCGCGGCGATCACTGTCTTCGAACCTTCTCTCCATGAAATCCTCCAGCGCGTGACAACGGCGCCAGCCCCTACTTGTTCGATGTCTACAGAATACGCCTCGACCTAGTTAAATCTCAGACATCAAACGTCAGCGCCTGAGTCGGGACATCAATGGGTGAACGACACATTCAGCCCGGTGGTGAATATGATGTCATTCTGTTTCTTGCCCGCTGGAGGATTGGTGACATAAATGTCGCCGAACGAGTTCTGCCAACCTAACCATTTACTGATCCTGGTCACGGTTCCGAAATTAAAGGTTCCGCGATACTCGCCAGTGTTGCTTAAGTCGGGATAAAAATACAGCTGCTGTGTAACCAGTGTGCCAGCTCCAACTTTATGCGAAAGCTCTTCACCTATCGTGGCCGCCGCGAAGTTGCGGGTGATAAGAGAATATTTCTCCCGCGTATAGTTGATGCCTCCGAGGAAATCGAGGGTGGTGGATTCAGTCTTGATCGCGTGATAACCCAGCCCACCACCCAGAACCGACCGCAGATCCAGGTTCTGCAAGTCATCCGTCTGGAAATCGCCGTTGATGAAGCTGAAAATCCGCGAGCTCAAATCGTGATCGTAGCGAATGCCGCCCTGGATCGCATTGGCCGTCGTGCTGGGTATCGCTCCCGGCGCATCGTTGCTGGCGTATACGGTATTGGCGTACAACCCAAGTTTGTCATCGAGAGTCTTGCGCTGGGCGGTGAATGCCAAGGCGAGATTCTTGGTTTGACTGTTACCACGTGTCAGGGCAAAACCGACGTTGGCGCCACCTTGCCACCCTTCCAATAAGCCGGGATGCCGGGATTTCTCGTAAGCGCTTTCCTCCGCTTCGCCTCTTATCCGCACAACCGAATTTTTCGGCGCCGTCACCGCACCTTGCGTTGTGGTGGCGACTTGAAAATTATCATCTGTAGTCTTGACCGGACCCACCAGTGTCTGACCATTGTTCAAACTGACATGCAACGGCTGCGTGGAAGTAATGCCCCGAACCGCGGGCCACTGCACGGTAATTTCTCCGGCATACTCACTCTTGATCACCAGTTCTTTATCGTCAGACTTCAGGATCTGACCAGTAATGCGATCGCCGTTCGTCAGAACGATCTGATCTGCGAACAGCGTCACTGAAAACGCAAAGACGAAGATTGTTGCTAGGTAGAAGACGCGCAGCTTGGCCACAACGGCCTCCTTGGAAAATCTATAAGTCTGGTTTGGGTGGAAAAGCGAGGATAGGAATCGTGCTATCGCACAGCGTTGTGACTCGCGTGAACTGCACTCAGAAGGCAAGCCCGCACTTTCCGCGTCCAATCAGGCCTTTGCGGGTTCATACGACCGCGACGCCTTGGATGGCGGCAAAGCTGCAGGGAGTTGGATTGAGAGTAACGGCTTCAGAAACGGCCGGGAACAAACCCGAAGCCGCGGTTGTTAGCTCTTAACCTCTGACTTCGGGGGCTCCGCCGGTTCGGTCGGCTTTTCCTTCATGCCATCTTTTAAGGCGCGAATGCCTTCGCCGATACCTTTGCCCAGGTCCGGCAATTTCTTGGGACCGAACACCAGCAGGGCAATAAAGAAGATGACCAGCAAGTGCGTCGGCTGAAACAGGCCTTCCAACATGAAATCCTCCAGACGCCCCCAGGAAACTTTCCCTCAGCTTACTGGGATGAGTGCTTGCCGTCAACCTCACGAACCTTGCCTCTCGCTGCCCGCAAACCCTCGCATTTCGTCTGTAAGTTGCAGCACTGGTTACCACATTACTTCCGTGACCTACCCGTCGTAACGGCCCCGGTCTATGTTTCGGAGATGAGCTGGCGAACCTGTTTTCGGAAAGCAGACCTCTCGCGGTCATTAGCCGGTCTGACCTTTATATTGCTGGTCCTTTTCACTATTCCTTCTGCGGGTCAGAGTACCGAAAAACCCCTGGATTGCACGCAGCTCATCGCTTGGCTTACCGGTGGAGTCTCAAGTCATCGCCTTAGCCAGTTGGTTCAGGAAAGAAGCATTGCGTTCACGGCCGACGAAGCCGTGTCCAAGACCCTGCTAACGGCAGGGGCAGATGCAGCCTTTATCCAGAATCTCCACACCCTGCATGCACTTCCGATGAGCGCCGTAGCCTGTCCTGCGACCCTGGCTCAAGCAGGTGATCTGATTCGCCACAAACAGCATGACGAAGCAGACCGCCTTCTACGAAAACTGGTCGCCGCAGACCCACGGAACGCAGCTTTGCACTTCGCCTACGGCTACCTGCGCCAGCAGCAAGAAGATTGGGACGGAGCCTTCGACGAGTATTCCGATTCGCGAGACTTGATGCCCGGCTCCTCCGAGACCCACAGCCGGTTAGCCTACATCTACTACCGCCATGACGATGGCGACAATGCGATTGCAGAAGCGCGCACTGCTCTCAGCATCGATCCGCGAAATGCGGAAGCCTATCGCTATCTCGGGCTTGGCCACTACGCCAATGACCAATACGCAGCCGCCCTTCGTGCCTTCCAGCAATCGCTGGCTCGTGAGCCCCGGAATGCAGATGTTTACTACGACATGGGCATCACCCTGCGTGATAAGGGCGACCGGACGGGAGCGGCTGCGGCTTATCGCCAAGCTCTCGCACTCAATCCGGGGCTTTGGCAAGCCCACAACAATCTCGGAATGCTGCTGCATGACTTGGGCAGACATGACGAAGCCATCACCCAATATCTCCGAGCCAAGCGTCTGGCGCCGCAGGAACCTGTGATTCGGCACAACCTTGGAAATACCTACTGTGACAAGGGCGATTTCGATGCGGCCATTTCCGAGTTTCGCGAGCTCTTCAAAATGAATCCTGGCTGGCAGCGAGGCCATAACAGCCTGGGAAAAGCCTTCATGGCAAAGCGGGATTACGAGAATGCAATCTCGGAATTGCAGCTTGCGATCCTGCAGAATCCGACTGCCCCGGTCGAGCACCGGCTCTTGGGACAAGCGCTCCTCATTGTGCAAAAACAGCAAGAAGCGCTCCGCGAATTGCGCATTGCCGTGGCCCTGGACCCGAACTCTTCCCTCGCCCATCACTACTTGGGGACGGCCCTTTACAACGACGAAGACTACGCAGCCGCCGCTACCGAATTTCGTCGAAGTCTGCAATTGCAACCCAATGCCAGCAATCACTATTTCCTGGCCGCATGCTTGATTGGGCTGAATAAATACGACGAGGCGCTGGCAGAGCTCGAGGTTGCGGCAAAACTGGAGCCTCGACAGGACTTGTACCGGGCTCGCAAGCAGGAACTGCTGAAGCTGATGAGAGTGAGCAGCCCACGGTGAGCCACAGTCTCATCTCACTTTGAAAAGGGCGAGAGCCCTGTGTCACGAAAGTATACGTAGGGTTGCAATAACTCCTTTGTTTTCGGAACAGATATTTTGGTTTCTGAACTGCTATGTACTGTTGGACGGTAGCTAAGCATGAACTGTAGTGCGGTCTGGAAAGACGACCATCCGCCTACAATGGGCTCTAGATAGCACGATTACAACGCGATCGAGCCCCTGGGGAGCAACACAATGAACTCAATATTCTCGACGCCTTCCGGAAAACCCATCATCCAAAATGTCGTGCAGCCGCAAAGCGAGGTGCGTCCCGCCTCCGTCGTCCCTCAAAGCCCCGCCGCCGCGCCCCAGT
>MNGW01000039.1 GCA_001918935.1 Acidobacteriales bacterium 13_1_40CM_3_55_5
AATAGACATAAGCATGACCTGGGGGACCGAACAGCACGGCATTCCGCGGGGTACGACCGCAGGCCGCATGTGCTGCGGGATCGCCTTGGCCTAGATAGGCTTCAATTTCCACGATCCTGGCCGCACGCAGCTTCCGTCCTTGCCGCCGAACCAGGACTTTGCCCAGCAGGTCGCGGCCTACGCTCCGCGGATCGCGGTTGTAAAAAGCACGCGGCAAAGGTTTTCCCGGCTGGTTCAAAGGTCTCAATTCAGCGCTTCCCATTGGTAACTTTGCGCTGCCATGCTATTCAACTATCGTTACTTCTGCGCATAACATGCGACGCTACCTAATTCTAACGCCCCAATCTTCGAGGAGGATTATGCTCGGAAGAAAGTTCAAGATCGCTTCACTTTTGTTAGTGCTGACGCTGGTCGCGGCGGCCGAAACCATTCCCGCTGGCACGCACGTGACCGTGCGAACCAATTCCACACTTAACTCGGCGACAGCCCGATCAGGACAAAGCTTTAATGCGAATCTGGTAAGAGACTTGACCGTGAACGGCCAAACTCTGGCCAAGGCAGGCTCGCCGGTAAAAGGAAAAGTGACTTACGCCAAGTCGAGTGGTCGGCTGCACGTCCCGGGTCAGCTCACGCTCAGACTCACTGCGGTTGAGATCAATGGAAAAATGACTCCCATCACAACCGGCGGCTTTTTTGCCAAAGGTAGAAGCCATACGAAGAGCAACGTGGTGAAAATCGGTGGCGGAGCCGCAGCGGGCGCCCTCATCGGCGGCCTGGTTGGCGGAGGCAAAGGCGCTGGAATTGGCGCACTGGCCGGGGCAGGCGCCGGAACCGGAGTCGCGGCAGCTACCGGAAAACAGGAAGCTGTCGTGCCGGCAGAAACCGCGATCACGTTTACCACAAAAACCAACGCAACCGTGAAATAGCTCAACGTGAAGCAGCACTTAGCATTTAGCACTTAGCATTTAGCCAAACAATGTGCGTTGCGGCTCGGGCTAAGTGCTGCTTTGCATATCTGTGTCTCGGCCTTTGCTCTCCTCTCTCACTCGATTTTTCGGCTAGCTCTGCCTTGGCAATCGGTTACGCCGCGCCTTTCAGATAAGCCAACACCTGATCGGCATGCCCCTCCACCTTCACGTTGTTGAAGACGTGGGCAATCTTGCCGTCCGGGCCAATCACAAATGTGGTGCGTGCGATTCCCTTCACTTTTCTGCCATACATGTTTTTTTCTTTGATCACGCCAAAGGCTTCGCAGACCTTCTTCTCGGTATCGGACAGCAAGGTGTACGGCAAGTGGTATTTGTCCCGAAATTTCTTCTGATCCTCCGGCGAGTCTGCTGAGATCCCAAGGATCACTGCGCCAGCCTTTTGCAAATTCTTGTATGCGTCACGGAACTCGGACGCCTCGATGGTTCACCCGGGTGTGTCGGCTTTGGGAAAGAAAAACAGGACCACGCTTTTGCCTCGAAAATCCTTCAGCGACACATTTTTGCCGTTCTCGTCCGGCAAAGAAAAGTCTGGGGCCTTATCATTGATATCCATGAGGGCTTCTCCGTTTCGTTCACTGTTATACCTGACGGTGGCCACCGTCGTCATGCTGGCCGGCTTGGCCTTGATATTTGGCCAAACCGTTCCGCCTCAGTCTACTCGTCGTGAAGCGGCCAGAAAAGGACCACGCGCGCTGGGATTGCTTGAGCTTGCGGCCAATGGCAAAGCTCGCCTGATCCCAATCACCGTGATGTTCGATGGCAAATTCTATGACGCCGGATCTTATAAGGCTTCTCCAGTTCCCATGGCGCTCGAGCGGGATACGGTCTATGAAGCGGTACGGACAGGCGTTTCTCAAGGACTGTTTACGGTGGGCGGCGCTTTTCACAGAGGCAACGCGTGGGTTGCAGACGGGAAATGGGAGCCGGTCGGCGCAGCTCCGCCAAAAAAAAGACCTTCGGAACCGTCGGCGCCTCGCGATGACGACCAGGATAAGCCGCCAGTATTGCGGCGCCCTGGATCAGGAGCTGGATCAGAATCGCCGAAGCCGACCCCTCCCGTTTCTCCGCCAGCTGACACGCCAGCAGCGACGGCACCGGAGCCCTCGCCTGCGGCGACTCCCGCTGCTCCAGAACAAAGTGGCCAGGACAACGACAATGACAAAGACAGGCCGGTCCTCCGCCGGGGAAACCAGCCTTCTCCAAGCACAAAGAATGAGCCTAACAGCACCACAGGAATGTCCTCCCGAGCTCGCGTGGGAACGCCAAATCTGCCTACTGCAAACACTGGCGAACAAAGGATTGGCGGGGAAAAGCCAGCCCTGCAGATGATGCCGGCCATTTCCGACGCGGGCAGCTCCGACCCTCGCCCTTACAGCTACGTGGTGAAGCCGGCAGAAGAACGGCAGCTTCGCACGAAGATGCTGGGCCTGGCGTCCGCTCAGATTCGTGACCGCGCCCGGCAGTTAGCATCCGAAGACGGTAAAGCACAAGTTCGTACTTCTTCTCAGAAAAACAAAACGCCTGCGATCAGCTCTGTGCCGCCGAGCTTCGAAGATACACAGTTTCGAATTTTTGATCTTTCCAATGCCAACGAACCGGTGCTGGTATTGACCACTAAGGCGAGCTTTCCCGCAAAATCCAGCAGTGGTGCGGACCTGTACTATGTGGCGCTCGTAGCCCGGGAAGACACTTCAGGTGAACTGCACAAAGCGTTTTCCAATGTGACTGACAGCAGGCATCTGGACATTCAGCCGCGACTCGAATTGATTGACGCAGTAGATGCAGATGGTGATGGTGGCGAATTACTCTTTCGTCAGATATCCGATAAAGGCAGCGCGTTTGTGATATATCGCGTGATCGGCGAGCAATTGTGGGCGCTGTTCCAGGGCACTCCGGAGTAAATAGTTTCAACTATTTCTGCGTCATTATCAGTTCGCCGTTCTCGACTTTGATGGCCGCGACGTTGTCGGGCAGCTTCAGCCGATCGCGCTCTTCTGTGAGCTTTTTCTGTAGAGCGTCGTTGACTAACGAGACGGGAACGTTCAGGTCGCCCACCTTGAATTCTGAGGGAACGAAAGTGACGTAGCCATCTTGGGAACCTAAATGTCCAGCGAGCGTGACCCAGACATCCTTGCCCGCAACCTGGGTCAGAAACTGACCGCGGGCGATGTCTCCCTCGAAATTGACCTGATAATCTTTGACTTCGGGCTGCCCGGTCGCGCCTTCGACCTGCGGAGAAGGAGATGGTGTGCTGGATGAAACCGCCGTCACCGGAATCGCGCCGGCCGCCTGCGCAATTGCGGCGCTGACCTCGTCGGAACTCAAATGGACTTCGGCGGGAGCCTGACCCGGCTGTTTAGTCCGATCCAGTTGCTGCAACTTGTCTTGGAAAGACTGGGCATTCGCGGCCGCGGCTGCAACGGGCTGAGCGTGTGCCACAGGCGATGGTTTCTTCAATACCAGAAAAATCGCGATCAACGACGTCAATAGGGTAACTGCACTGATGATGCGACGAAGGTTCCCGTTCATATCGTGCCTCCAGCCTTAGCACAAATATTAGACGGGAAGAGCTGGCGTGTGAGGTAACGAAAGTCACCGCGTGGGCAGTAGTAAGCCTTCCACGGAGCATGACTAACGGGCAGTCACCATAAAAAACGTGATCCATGGAAGCGCTGTTGCGTCATTCAAAAAGTGGGCCACAATTACCGGAACCAAGCTGCGGCGTCCCAAGAGGTATGCAATGCCCCACATCATGCCGATAAACGCAGTCGAGGCATGATGCCGAGCCAAACAAGAAAGCCCTGATTTAAGTAGCCGGCGTGCGACAGTCCAAACGCAACGCCAGGTACGAGGACCTGCATGGCCTTCCCGTAGCCAGCCTTAGCGAATTCGGTCATTAGAAAGGCGCGAAAGAGGACTTCTTCGCAGAATCCAGCTGTGATGCCCATAGCCAGCGCAGCAAAGAGGTGAATTCCATGCGGCAAGAACGCGTATGAGATCGGAATGTGTATTCGGGGCAGAAACCGCTGCCAACAGGAGCGCGACGACCCACACTGGCCATGAGATCTCTGAAGGAGAGCCCGCGGCTCTGCAATGCAAACCAAAGCCCGATCACAAACAGCCACTCGACGATTACGCCCCCGCTAAGCCAGGCCAAGAAGCGTTGTTCAGGAGAGCCATGAACCACAGCGCGAAACGAAAGTGAAATGACCTTTGAAACAACCCAAATCGCCGAGGGGCCCCCGAGCGCCAGAATTAGGGGCTCCACCCAACACTGAGCCCGACCGGACAACCCGCTAACCATCTGCACCCGCGAGGCATCTGTGCCCATAATGATGGACTCCAAAGAATGCGGTTGCGACTAAAAGACTTGACTGAGAAACTCTACGGCATTTTCAAAAGAAAAGTTCCGTGATCAGGCTCTCACCGACTGTTCTACGCCAGCCTGTTAGGAGTCCAGCTTCTTCGCCAATAACTGGTTCACGAGTTGTGGGTTCGCCTGTCCTTTGGACAATTTCATGACCTGGCCGACAAAGAAACCAATTACAGTCTTTTTGCCCGCGCGGTATTGTTCAGCCTCTTTGGAATTCGCCGCGATCACCTGATCGATGATCTTTTCCAGTGCTGAAGTATCGCTGGACTGCTGCGGACGGCCCTCTTCGTCATAAACAGCGGGAAAGTCTTTTCCACGTTCGAAGGATAGATCGTAGAGATCTTTTAGCATCTTGCTGGAGATAGCACCGCTTTCTGTCAAGTCTGCCGAGAAGGCCACGCCCTTCATGGAAATGGGCGACTGCTCAATTTCCAGACCCTTGGCCTTCAATCGGCCCATGAGCTCGCCTTGAACCAGATTGGCTACCCGTTTAGGATTTTTCGCTGCTTTCGCTGCTGCTTCGAACTGATCCGCGAGTGACTTACTTGTAGTGAGCACCTGTGCGTCTTGCGGAGTGATGCCGTATTCGGCGATCATGCGCTCGCGTCGCGCTTCCGGCAACTCCGGCAAAGTTTTGCGAATTTCTTGCTGCCAATTCTCGTCCACCACCAGCGGCAAGAGGTCGGGCTCCGGAAAATAACGGTAATCGTGAGCCTCTTCCTTCGATCTCATACCATAGGTCTTGCCTTCGTTTGGGTTGTAGAGGCGAGTTTCCTGCGTGATCTTGCCGCCGGATTCGACTACGCCAATTTGCCGGTCAATTTCGTATTCCAGGGCCTCGCGGATGAAGCGGAAGGAATTCACATTCTTGACTTCAGTCTTGGTCCCAAACTCTTTTTGGCCTCTTGGACGAACGCTAACATTCGCGTCACAGCGCAACGAACCTTCTTCCATGTTGACGTCACTGACACCGGTGTACAGGATGATTTCCTTCAACCTCGTAAGGTACTCGTACGCTTCCTCGGGCGAGGCAATATCCGGTTCACTGACGATTTCAATCAGCGGCACTCCGCTGCGGTTCAGATCGATTGCGGTCTTTTCCTGCGAATCGGGAAAGCCTTCATGCAGACTCTTCCCGGCATCTTCCTCGAGGTGCAGACGCGTGATTCCAATTTTTTTGGTTCCGCTGCCAGCTGGGATTTGGATCCAACCGTGCTCGGCCAGGGGCTTGTCGTACTGGGAGATCTGATAGCCCTTGGGCAGATCGGGATAGAAATAGTTTTTACGGGCAAAGATCGATGTCTGGTTAATCCGGCAATTTATCGCCATGGCAGCGAGCACGGCGAATTCGACCGCTTTGCGGTTCAGAACCGGCAAGGCACCTGGTAAGCCGAGGCAGACGGGGCAGACGTTGCTGTTAGGAGGATCGCCGAAGCGCGTGGAGCAGGAGCAGAAGATCTTGCTTGCGGTGAGGAGTTGGACGTGTACCTCTAAACCAATGACCGGCTCATAGCGGGCGAGGGCCGATACAGAGGTATCCGGCGTGGTGGCCATATCGACGGATTATAAAGCTAGCGGGGACGAGTCAGTTCAATTCGGCTTCGCGGGTTGCGGCGCGCTGAGGTAATTCTCCAGCGGGATCTCAAAATACATCAGCTCATCTCCCTTACTGTCACGCACACCTGTCAGGTAGAAATGTGCTCCCGCAAGAGGAGTGGAAATTCCAGAGACATCGAAAAATAAGAATCCCGCCTGGGTGGTATGAGGCTCCACGGCCCGTGCGCCGAACTGGGCACTCTGGATTTCCTCCATAGCCTGCTTCCCGACGCCGCCTTTGACTTTCTTCCGAGGGAAAGGCAGGGGTGAAGGAGTAGTGCTGGTGGACGGCCGTGACAGGCGGCGGTAGATATCATCCACGGTCGCTGGAGACATTTTTGTGCGGTTCACCGTGACCAACTGGGCTTTCATTCCCGCTAATGCAATCGGCTGCTCGCCCTCATTGGTGATCACGAGAAAGATTGGCAGAAGACCCTCTTCGTTGTAGTGGACCGAAAAAATATCCGCCTTGTCCGCCATGTCGTAAGGATCCAATGCCACGGTCACTGCGTCGGTAGGATGTGCGTCATGCGCGGGATAGGTCTTGGCCGGCTGCGCTTTCGGCATGACAAAGTCCTTGGCTGCGGCACAAAAGGTAACAGTCAGGATAAAAACAGCAATTATCGCGGTTTGGACACCAATCCACTTGAGTCTGCCGGAGAACATTAGCATGCATTATAGGATGCAAGCTCTTGCGGCGGTGGTGCCTTGGGAGTATCGCTAGCGGTTAGAATGTCCCATCACCTATGTACTTGCTTTACAATGCGCTGCTGGCAGTCGTCCTATTGCTGGGCCTTCCTTATTGGGTACTGCGAGCGTTGAGGCACGGTAAACGCCATCTTGGATTGGCTGAACGATTGGGAAAAGTGCCGGACAGGTTAGCGCGGCACCAATCTCGGCCGGCTATCTGGGTCCATTCCGTTTCCGTGGGAGAGTTAATCGCAGTCAGTGATCTGATTACGGAGTTGACTCGGCGCTTCCCGGGATATCGAGTGGTTGTTTCAACCACCACGGCGGCGGGTCAGTCGTTGGCGCGCAGCCGCTTTGGCAGGAATAGCGTGTTTTATTTTCCGCTGGATTTCAGGTTTGCCATCCATCCCTACCTGCAAATCCTGCGCCCACAATTGATCGTGATCGCGGAAACTGAATTCTGGCCTAATTTCCTTCGACTCGCGTACCAGAGTCGCGCCCGCATAGCCATAGTGAACGCTCGCATCTCCGACCGATCATGGCCCGGGTATCGCCGCTTCCGTTGTTTCTGGATGAGAGTTTTGCAGCCCATCGATATTTTCCTCACTCAAACCGAAGAGGACCGAAGAAGGCTGGCGGATATTGGCGCACCAGTCGAGCGTATCCAAGTGAGTGGGAACTTGAAGTTCGATGTGTCCCTGCCTCCTCCTACAGCGATCGTTTCCAGCCTTCGCTCCGCTTTCCAGCAAGCGCAGGCAGGACCTGTGCTGGTGTGCGGCAGTACCGTGGAGGGTGAAGAGCCTCTGCTACTGCGCGCTTTCGAGAATGTACTGGCCAGCCATCCTCGTGCTGTCATGATCCTGGCTCCCCGGCGTTTGGAGCGTTTTGATGAAGTTGCTCAGTTGCTAGGGCAACTCGGAATCCGCTTCTGGCGACGCTCACTTTGGAGTGGTGACCCTATCGCCGGGGGAGTCCTGCTGATCGACAGCATCGGAGAACTTGCTTCCCTGTATGCGCTCGGAGACGTCGCATTTGTTGGCGGAAGCTTAGTTCCAAAGGGTGGACACAATATTATTGAGCCGGCGCGGCACGGCGTACCAATCGTGGTCGGAAACCATACCGAGAACTTTCGTGACATTGTGAGCCTGTTTCAAAGCCGCGATGCTGTACGCGTCGTCGGTCCCGCCGAGCTTCCCTTGGTTTTTCTGGAACTTTTTTCTAATGAGGCGGAACGTGCGGCGCTTGGCCGCCGCGCAGCCGAGACCTTGCTCTCGCAGACTGGCGCTACTCAGAGAACCATCGAGGCTCTGGAGAAACTGCTGAAATCATTTTTGCCGGCGGTTTCCTCGGCGATGGCTAGTTCCGCAGGGGAAAGTGCGCCAGCTACTCCTCCACGGTGAATTTACTCAGTTCCATTTTCGCCGCAGGCGTGCAACTTCGGAATGGCCTGTACGACCGAGGTGTGCTGCGATCGCGCCGCCTGACGGGCCCAGTGGTGAGTGTCGGCAATTTATCCGTGGGCGGTTCCGGAAAGACGCCGTTCGTTCTTCTGCTCGGCGAGTCATTGCGGGCGCGTGGAGTGAAATTCGACATTCTTTCCCGAGGTTATGGACGCAAAACTAAAGGAGTGATGCTCGTGGATCCCGCCGGCACTTCACAGGATTTTGGTGACGAACCGCTCCTCATAGCGCGACGCTTGGGCGTTCCTGTAATTGTGGGCGACGATCGCTACGAAGCAGGCCTCTTCGCGGAAAACAGATTCGGCCCACAACTGCATCTCCTGGACGACGGTTTTCAGCATCGTTCCCTCGCCCGCGATTTCGATATTGTTCTGGTCACTCCGGAAGACACACGCGATTCCCTGCTCCCCGGTGGGCGTCTCAGGGAGTCGGCGCGCAACCTGTCTCGAGCCGACGCTATCGTTCTCACCAGTGGCGTTTCCGGGGATTCATTCCCGCTCGACGGCAAGATGGTGTGGCGTGCGCGAAGGGGAATTTTGCCGGAGGATGTGCCACCTCGACCAGTAGTGTTTTGCGGCATTGCCAGGCCAAAGAATTTCTTATTACAGTTGCGGACCGCTGGAATTGAGCCCGTGGCCGAAGCTTTTTACCGCGACCATCATCCCTACACCCAGCGAGACATCCAGGAACTTTTGAAGCTGCGCCAGCAGAGCGAGGCTGGAGGGTTCGTCACCACGGAAAAAGACGCGAT
The DNA here is from genome assembly GCA_001918935.1 of Acidobacteriales bacterium 13_1_40CM_3_55_5. Lineage (GTDB taxonomy): Bacteria > Acidobacteriota > Terriglobia > Terriglobales > Acidobacteriaceae > 40CM-3-55-5. Next base: position 8,860 of record MNGW01000039.1, read on the forward strand.
CAACCTGGGGGGATATTTGGCGGCTTTGGAACCAGTGGCTGTTGTTCCGGTGAAAATGGAATTGCTGGACGCGGCTAACGCTGTGGATACCATGTTGCGCGTCATTGAGGAGCGAAGACGCCGGGCATGAGAAAATCCTTCCCGATGAGTAAGAACTCCAAAGAAACCGACCGGCTGATAAAGATCGTCGAATCGTTTCCCAAGATTACGATTACGGTCCTTGGCGACCTGGTCGCTGACGAGTTTATCTTCGGCGAAATCTCGCGCGTCTCCCGGGAGGCGCCGGTTCTTATCCTCAAACATCGTGAGCGCACCGTGCTTCCGGGCGGCGGCGCCAATGCCATCCAGAATCTGGCCGACCTTGGAGCGAATGTCCTTCCCGTGGGCGTGCTCGGGGAAGACGAGCCCGGCCGTTTGCTGCTCAAGGGTTTTCGCGCCAAGCACATTCCCGTCAGCGGCGTTCTGAAAGACAAAAGCTATAACACCGTTACCAAAACGCGAATCCTCGCGGGGATGTCGCACACCGCGCGTCAACAGGTGGTGCGCATAGATCGAGAACCACAAGCTGAGCCGAACCGGAATCTGAAGCGCGAACTGGTGCTGGCCGCCCGGCAATATGCGCGTGCCTCCGACGCGATCCTGATTTCTGACTACGGCTACGGCGCGGCTACGCCCGCGATCCTGAATGCTATTCGCGAGCGTGGGCGGTTGGATGGAATGCCCGTAGTCCTGGATTCACGTTACCGCTTGCTGCAATATTCCGGCGCGACAGCAGCCACTCCCAATGAGCCGGAAGTCGAAGAAGCGATGGGCATACGCATTGGCCAGGACTGGGCGCAATTATCTTTCGCGGGCCAGCAGATTATGTCGCGCATGAAGTTGCAGTCGCTGATCATTACTCGAGGCCGCGACGGGATGGCAGCCTTCTCAGGAAAGCACAAGCCAGTCGATATTCCCATCTCCGGATCCGATCAAGTAACAGACGTGACTGGCGCCGGGGATACTGTGATCGCTACATTTACCGCAGCCTTGGCCGCCGGGGCCAATACGGAAGAAGCGGCGCATCTGGCCAATTACGCGGGTGGAATCGTAGTCATGAAGCGTGGTACTGCCACCGTTTCACAGCAAGAACTACAAACTATTGAGCCGTGATGAACTGCGGCATCGCGTCAAGGAATGGCGCCGTAACGGCGAGCCCATCACGCTGGCCAACGGATGTTTCGATCTACTCCACGTGGGCCATGTGCGATACCTGCACGCCGCAAAGAATTTGGGAGGACGTCTAATCGTGGCCATCAATTCGGACGACTCGGTGCGAAAGCTGAAAGGTGAGAGCCGCCCCTTGATGCCAGCCAAGGAACGCGCGGAAATTCTGGCCGCGCTTGCCGACGTTGACGCAGTCGTGATTTTTTCCGAGCCGGACGTGCGCGCACTTATCCGCGAACTCCGCCCCAACATTCATGCCAAGGGCACCGACTATACTTCGGCGACTGTGCCGGAACGAGATGTGGTTTTGGAATGCGGCGGCCGGGTGGAAATCGTTGGCGATCCCAAGGACCATTCGGTTAGCGAGATTATTCGTTCGCGGTTGGGAGCACGACGTTCTTGAGCATGCATCCGGCCGTCCTTTCTGAAGCAGACTTGGCGACCATTGACCGATTGCTCGTTGTGCGGCTTGGCTCCATGGGCGATGTAATCCACACCCTGCCTGCGGTAACCGCCTTGCGACGCCGTTTTCCGGAAGCAACGATCGGATGGGTGATCGAAGAGCGCTGGGCGGAATTGCTGTGCACGCTATCCACACCGCGCTCAGGTCCCCGCTCTCCTCAACGGCCGCTAATCGACAAGATTCATACCGTAAATACCAAAGCGTGGCGATCGTCTCCATTCTCCAATCAGACGTGGGAACAAATCGCTGCTGGACTGAGCGAGTTGCGAGCTGGACGATACGGGATTGCCGTGGATTTCCAGGGCGCTGCGCGTTCGGCACTCATAGCACGCTGGTCACGAGCGCCGGTCATTTACGGAGTGGCACAACCCCGCGAAAACGTGGCCAGCTTGTTCTACACGCGCCTGGTACTCGCTCGTGGCACCCACATCGTAAAACAAAATCTTTCTCTCGCCGAAGCCGTAGCGCGCCAGACGCTGGAGATGCCTCATGTGGTGGAATTTCCCTACGATGAGGCTGCTGAAAAGGAATGTTCCCGCCGTCTAAGCGATCAAGACATCCGCAAGTTCGTCCTCCTGAATCCTGGCGCTGGCTGGGGAGCGAAGCAGTGGCCGGCCAAACGTTACGGATATGTGGCAAAGCAGTTGGCGGAAGACGGCTTCAAGACTCTGATCAATTGTGGTCCGGGTGAAAGGAATCTTTCGCAGGCCGTAGAGGCAAGCAGCGGGGGCGCCGCAGAAGAGATCGCATGTTCGCTCTCCCAATTGATCGCCATCACTCGACGCGCATCCCTGTTCATCGGAGGCGACACCGGTCCGATGCACTTGGCTGCGGCGCTGGGCATCCCGGTGGTTGGAATTTTCGGGCCGACCGATCCCGCGCGGAACGGGCCGTTCGGCACGCGAAGCATCGTGTTACGCAGTCGCACAAGTCCCACGACACATTCGCGCCGTTCAAAGCCAGATGAGGGCTTGCTCGAAATCAGCTCGGACCAGGTATTAGCTGCCGCACGGCAATTATTGCGGAGCCACCGTGACTAAATGGGCGGCAATTGCGCGTCGCATACGGGTTCCCGTAGGCTTTGCTTTTGCCGCGTTGTATTTATGGCTGCCGAAACCGAGCGTGAACTCAATTTGCGCCGGCGCAGTTTTGATCATCACCGGCTTGGCCATTCGCGCTCTAGCTTCCGGACACGTCCGAAAAAACGAAGAGCTTACAACCAGTGGGCCATACGCCTATATCCGCCATCCACTCTATCTCGGTTCGCTGATCATGGCATCCGGCTTTGCGCTGGCCGCGCGTAGCTGGTGGATTGCTTTAATGACTGCTCTGATTTTCCTCATTATTTATGTGCCTGTTATGCTGGCGGAAGAGACGTTCCTGCGACAACGTTTTCCTCAGTTTGAGGATTATGCTGGCTCTGTGCCGCGTCTGTGGCCTCGCTTAACATCTCTTACTTCCGTCCAAGGATCGTTTTCCTGGAAACTATATTCCCAGCACCGCGAGTACAATGCTTTGGTCGGCTCGGTCGCATTGCTGGTAGCACTGGCCGTCAAGCTGCTGCGGAATTCCAATTAAGCACGGTCTCCTCAAACCTGTGAGTTCCCCTCGTGATCGACGGAATCGCCTGATCGCAATATTTGGACTGGCCTGGTCGTTGCCTCTTACGATGTTCGCCTTGTGGTTACACGCACAGACGGTTCCGCGCACTGCGGAACAGAATTCAGTTACCGCTGACAATGCGATCCCTGCCAAAAAAATAAGTCCTCCGCCGCCGGGCCATCGATTTGCCGATGGCCGGACTTATGTTTACAGCGTCGAATGGCGAATGTTCACCGCCGGAACAGCCCGGGTAAACATGGAACCGGCAGGTGCAAGTAAGCGCGTAATTGCGATCGAGGACTCTGCCGGGCTGGTCGACGTTATCTATAAAATCCATGATCGCTTCGAAGCACTCTTTGACCCGCGCACATTTTGTTCGTTGCACATTTCCAAGCATTCTGAAGAAGGATCCCGCAAACGCCAGACGGAGATTGCCTTCGACTACGCGCGAGGCAAAAGCGTGCTGGACGAGAAAAATCTGAAAACCGGCGAGTTGAAGCACGTGGAAAATGACATCCCATTGTGTGTCACGGATCTACTTAGTGTGTTCTACTACATCGCCTCGCTTCCGTTGCAGCCCGGCGATACCTACACGTTTGCTGTCAATGATGGCGGAAAAACGTCCGAGATAGCAGCACGCGTGGAAGCGCGAGAGCAAGTCAACGTTCCGGCCGGCACTTTTCAAACCGTGCGAGTAGAGGCGGAGCCTGTCACCGGGTTACTGAAAGGAAAAGCGAAGGTCTGGGTTTGGTTTGATGCGGACGCTGAACACGCCCCAGTGCAGATACGCTCCAAACTGAAATGGGGGACTTTGCTTTTTAAGTTGCAGCGACGGTGAGAAGAGATTTACGAAGTACGATTTCCAATTCTGACTTCTCACGTTTGACTTTTTGCTTTCTGCCTTGCGATGAGCTCAGTTCTTCGCCAACAGCGCCTTCGCTCGGCTTAGTTCAGGACGGTCCGAGTTCGCGCCGTCGCATACTTTCACTAACTGCGCGTAGTAAGTGCTGGCTTCCTTACTCTTGCCTGCCATTTCCGCGGCCCGGGCTGCGCCGTAGAGTCCATCAAAACGATTGGGATTAAACTTCAAGTCTGTTTCGTACTCAGCCAGCGCCTGATCCGGACGTTTCAGGTCGAGCAACAGGTCAGCCAGCATCTCGCGGGCAGGAATTCCCTCGGGTTCTTCACCCGTGGATTCTTCTTTTTCGGCAAGTGCACGCAGTGTTTTGATGGCCTCATCGTCCTTACCTTCGGCGTGTGCAACCCAAGCTTCCGCTTCCTTCCGATCCTGGTCGACGACCTCGGCAAAGGCTTTTTTCTTCTTGGCAAGCAACTGCCGGTGAATCGATTCAAGGTCTGCTACATTCTTGCGGGCCTCGGCTGCATTGCCGCCGCGCGCGGCGCCAATAGCGCGAGCCCAGTACGTGATTGCATTGTCTCCAAGTTCCGTATCCGGCACCGGAGTGAGCGCGGCGGCTTCGGTCCAATGATGCAATTCCAGAGCGTAAATGGCAGGAAATGTTGCCAAGGCATAGGCATGCGGATCGAAACCATACTCTTTCGACGAAGGCAGAGTTTTGACTTCTTCATAGACACGCTGGGCTTCGGCCTCGCGTCCGCTTTGCAGGTAGGCATAAACCAAAAAATCCATGGCGTGATATTGATGCCCCGCGCCTCCCATGTGCATGGCGGCAGTTTTGCGGGTCGCCGCAATGGACGCCAGGTTGGAATCAATATCGTCCTGCCATAAACCCAGGCGCGCAAAAATATGCGACGGCATGTGCAAAGCATGTGGAGAAGCGGGAGCAATCTTGGCGTAGCTGCGGGCAGCGGAAAGTCCCTGCTCGGCCAGTTGTGGTTTGTCGTAAGTGTGGATCAGATAATGAGCCACACCGGGATGATTGGGCTCATCCTCGAACAGCTTCTCGAGTACCCCCCCGGCTTTTTTCCGGTTGGCAAATGTGCTGTCATGGTGCGGCTCTGATGCCAGCAGTGACAACGCATAGAACGCCGCCGCCTCTCGATCATCCGGATAGCGTTGATACATTTGTTCCATCGCACGCGTGTAGGCATCCGCTCCGGCATCATGATCGCGTTTCTTGGAGTTGGAATAGAAGGCCTCGGTGGCAGAAATGTACTCTCGTTCGCGATCGGTTTTGGGATGGAGCGACTTCGTTTTTTTTATTTCTGCGAGGCCTCGTTTGATGGTGGCCTTGTCCGGATTGTCCCAAAGCTGATGCCACAAGCTGATAGCCACTCCCCAATGGGCCATCGCACATTGCGGATCGTCTTTCGCGACCTGCTCAAACTGCTTCGTCGCCTCTTCATACCAGAACGAATGCAACAGCGCGACACCGCGTTCAAACCGCATCTGCACAGACGGTGCGCACGAAACTGGAAAATGCACCGTCCCCAGTTGTTCCGCTGTCATTTCTTCGTGATGATGACCTTGGTCAGCCAGCGCCGAAAAGCTCAAGGGCAGCAAGACAGCGATCAAGCAGGCAAAAGATTTCATGAGAGCCACCGGAGAGCGAGTTTAGTCGAGAGCGAGGAGAGGGTCAACGCGAGGAAGAATTACGAAGTACGAGTTACGAGTTACGAATTACGATTTAAAGACTTACAATTTCCATCTCGGATTTATCCCTACGGTTCTTCAATTCGTAAATCGTCAATCGAAAATCGTAAATGCTTACTGCAGCCGGAATCGCTCGTTCATTAACCGCTGCAGCCGTGGTTTGTACAACAGATCGTAGGCCAGTTCTTTGTCGGGAAACATGGCCAGGGCTGCGCGTTTGGCGCCAGCGGCCAATTCGGAAGCTTCTTCTACGGTGAGACTGGGATCCTGGCTGATCACGGACATCACCATACCCATCATGACCTGCAGCCGGCGTATCTTTCGGGCTTCCTGATCTTTTTCGCTCAAATTCCCCGACTGCCCCACCCGCTCCAGACTCTCCATGGGCCCTCAATTCCGATAACCGCAAATTCAGCTGACGCCCACCGCGTCCTACCTGACAATTAGATGTGGGGCTCCGCTGCGGCGTTGCGCCCCTTGCTTCTCTCATTGTCCCCGGCAACGTCAGCTGAAAGCAACTCCCCCAGGATGTAGGACTTCGGTCACCTGCGGGTTTCCGCGCAGCCCCACCTGTAAGGGCCACTCTATCGCAAGTGCAAGATCAGTCCATTCGCACTTGCCAGGGGTTAGAATCAACCAGTAAATATCGCACCGCCCTGATCGGAGGAAATAATGGCAGCCAATTCGACACCCGAGCCAAGACAGCGCCCCCTGCCCGATGAGAAGCTGGTAAGAGTGTTCGACACGGAACAGGAATCAGAAGCCCTGATCGTGCGTGGGTTGCTGGAATCTTCCGGCATCGACTCTGATATAACTTCGCTGGACGCTCAGCAGGATATCCTTCCCGGGGTAGGTGGAACGGTCATCCTGGTGCGTGAGGAAGACGCCGCGGAAGCACGACGATTGATCGAGGAATACCGGCGATCACCTTCGAATGACGACACCGCCGAAGTGGATATCAGCGAAGATATCAGTGAACCACCAGAGCGCTGACGCCTTGTCCATCCAGATAGAAAGTCACGGCTCCGTTCAAGTCGGTGCGATATGTCGCTACCTTAGACTGCTCCAACCGATTGAGTACTTCCATTCGCGGACGGCCGTAGACATTCCGCACTCCAGAAGAGATGACCGCGAAGCGTGGACGAACCGCGGCCAACAGTTCCGGTATGGTTGAAGTCGTACTGCCGTGATGAGCGATCTTGAGCAGATCTGCCTGCGGTTGCTCTCGAGCAATGAGTTGTTCTTCCCGCCTTTCCGCATCCCCTTCGAGAAGCGCGGATGTCTGTCCGAAACTGATCTTCATCACCAGAGAATCGTCGTTCCTCCCCAGAGTGCTGCCGCCGAAATTGGACGCTGGCGCCAGTATGCTGACGGTACTGCCGCCAAGTTCGATATTGTCCCCCGCTTTCCGGTGGATAACCACGACGCTCAGCCTCTTCGCATCCTCTAACAGTTTTTGCAATTCGGGAGAACGCGATTCCACACCTAACCACAATTCGCGGGGATGAAAGTTTGCCAGTACGGCTGCCATTCCCCCCATATGATCGGAGTGCGCGTGCGTGATCGCCACCGCATCCAGCCGATGAATGCCGCGCGACCACAAATAGGGTGACACCACGTCTTCACCGATATCGAAGTCCGAATGCATCCACTGAGGCAGTCCTCCCGTATCCACCAGCAGTGTCTTTCCCTGCGGTGAAACCAGCAGGATAGAATCGCCTTGCCCCACATCAATTGCTGTCATTTCCAGCACGCCACTCCGAAACTGCGGATGTGGTGGAACGGTACACATTCAAACAGCGCTTACCATCAGAGAGACCAAACCGGCCGCGGCCAGCAGCAGACGCCTCCGCGCGAGCACGATGGCCAAGAGCAGCGCCCCCCAGGGCGACTAGAACAATGACAAGTTCGGGAGTAGGGACTCGAGTGTCGGCCACGCGCCAGCCGCCGAACTCCTGCACGGTACCGCTGATCGCCCGCAATGCGACAGCAGCAATCAGTGCGGGAGCTTTTGCCAGAGCAAGAGATACATAACCGGCTGCCACAGCCGCGATTGCTGCTGCCATCATTACGCCGGTGAGCGGCACAACCAGCATATTTGCCGGCAATCCCACCACGGTGGCGCGATGAAAGTAGTAAGCCATGGGCAGCGCAAGTCCCACCTGCATCACTGCCGAGATAATGAGAATCTCAAAGCCCGCAAATCCGATGCGAAGCATGCCCGCCATCGCGGGCAAAGGAAGGCGCGCTCCAATGAAGTGTTCGAGGCGGCCCGCAACCATGCGCAAGTCGAGTCTGAACTGTGCCACTTTCGGAGTCAACGACAGGTCGTAGCGCATCGAATCCAGATACATCAAACCGCGGTGGTAAGGTTGCGAAGTACGCTCGAGGATGGGTACGCCTACCGCCACGATCAACAGCACGCACAAAAAGTCAGTTGAAAACTCGGCCCAAACAGAACTTGCGGATTCACGATCAGCAAGCCCAACCCCGCCGCTCCAATCGCGTTGAGCATGGACTTCTCGCGATAGAGCAATCGTGCCCCTAGATACAGGACCAGCATCAGCGTGACTCGCCAGATCGGAGCGCCTACGTCGGTTAGCAACGCATATGCGACCGCTAGCACCACGATGATCGCGCTTGCCACAAGGTCGCTCACCCGCAGCCGCCGCAATACCCAACATGTCACAAATGCCAGAATGCCCACATTCATGCCGGAAACCACCAGCACGTGATAAGTTCCAGCGCTGGAAATCCACTCTCAGATCGCGGCTGATAAATGCATCCTCACCAATGACCATGGCGTCCACCAAGCCCGCCTGGGCCGGACTCCACAACGAACGCACCTTCTCGATGATGCTGCGATGGACACGTGTACGCCAGAGTTCGGCCCGATTTCCGAAAACGCCTGTCAGCAATTCCACCCGCTCCGTTTTCACCGAACCCAGTGCCACGATTCCCTGATCCGCCAGATATTGCTGATGGTCAAACGCACCCGGGTTCCGAAAATTTCTTGGCGGATGAAGTTTGACCGGAAAACGCAAACGCTCTCCATAACGAAACATCCGTACAGGCTGATCGTGATCTTCGCTTCTCTTGCCGTATAAGCTGACCCGCAAACCGGAAACGACTTCAACCGCCTTGTCCAGGAACACAATCTTCTCGGTTTCAACATCCATCTGCTATCGGACTTCCCTTTCGCCTTCTTCGACCAGCGTGCCCTCGCGGATAACGTGAGCTGTGACGTTAACCTCTCGTCCGTCGGCGAATTGAAGCACGCCTAAACTGCCGAGATTGCACGGCGGGCGCAGGCAGTTGTACCGCAAGCGCTCCACCTGCAAAAACCGAGCACAGACCTACCAACTTTGCAGCGCGCCATCTCCGACGAAGCAAAAGTAAGGCGAACAAAATGAATGACGCAGCGGAAACGATCCACCACATCGGCGGCCGCCACGTGTGCACGCCGGTGAAGATTCCTCCGCCAAGGGCCAACGCCACCCAGAGCAAAGGCTGACGCCCGCCTGCGCCTATCTGGTTCGCGGTTGCTGCACGGATGAGTTGACTCGCGAATTCACATCGAGAACTAGCGGACGAGATGAAATACGCTTTCCAGATGGTAGGTTTGGGGGAAGAGATCTACCAGGTGTGCCTGCTCCACGCGATAGCCCGACTGCAACAGCGCCCTCAGGTCTCGCGCGAGCGTCGCCGGATCGCACGACACGTAGGTAATGCGTGGAGCCGCCAGCTTCACCAGATTTCGGATCACACCTTCGTTGAGCCCGGCCCTCGGCGGATCCACCACCACAAAATCGGGATGCAACTTGCCGCCTGCGTTTTCCAGATACTGCTCCACAGTCGCACGCACACCTTTTACGTTCGCAGTCGAATTGTATAGCAGGTCCGCATAAGAAGTCGGTGACGACTCCACCGCAATCACGCGCTCGAATTCCCGATTCAGAACCGCAGAAAACAATCCGACGCCGGCGTACAAATCCAATGCTGTGGTTCCCGAACGTCCTTCGGTCACGACTCTCACAAGCTCATCCGTGAGGTGACGGTTCACCTGAAAAAACGCCCCAGCGCTTACTCGATACGACCCGTACGCAGTGTTGTAAGTAATCTCCTTCGCGCCGGCCACAATCCACAACTCAGGCTGAAGTGTGTTCCTCGCGAT
>MNGW01000092.1:0-4700 GCA_001918935.1 Acidobacteriales bacterium 13_1_40CM_3_55_5
CCGCTGATCACCCATCGCTTTGCCTACCGCGATTATGAACAAGGTTTTGAAGCCATGCGCTCCGGGGACTGTGGAAAAGTGATTCTCGACTGGCGAAACGTCGGTTGACTGGCCCTCTTGCGGCGTTTGCCTCAGAACCGTAAGTAAGAAGGACCATTAACGACAAGACTAGGAGTTTCATGCCGAAGTGGACACGTCGCGGAGTCTTGAAGGGATCGCCTTCCAGCTCGAATCCGAATGTGGGGGCTTTTGTGTCGCGCGCAAAAGAGCGTCTTCGTAACTCATTGAACGCGCTGAACGTCGTGAACGGCGGAATTGACAGTCTCTGTGCGGGACGATGGTTGATAAGTTATTTGTTTGTAACAGCTAACCGTTAAATTGCCGCCTGTTCATGCGGTATTTAAGAGTCAGTTGCTCTGCCAATTGAGCTACGCGCCCTTCTATGACTAACCAGGAATGGCTTCCGCCAAAAGAACGGCAGGATGTGGAATCAACTTTAAACACTATATCGTGCCAATGTGGCAGTCATCAACCGCCGGTTCGCGATCGTAATCGAAGCGTGAGCTGCTGATTTTTCTACCCTGATTGATTCGCCCTTCGAGCGTTGATCGAGTGAAATCCAAATCGAAAATTTCATTCAGGAGCGCTGTCGCAATTCGGCCGCGAATGCCGCGCCGGCATCGGAAGCATCGGAACGGCTTGGCGTTCCTTCGGGTTCTGCCGGTGGACGCCGTTCCAGAGTTCCAAGAATCGCCGTCTCTTCATACGGCACGAAAACAAATCGCTGCTCACTCCAAAGAGTCTGTATCAATCTCTGTTGCCTGCGGCTGAGCACTTGCAACGGCAGCTTTTCAAAATGGCGGAACACCCACAGAAGGTAAACGCGCTGCGAGAGTGAAGGTTTGAGATAACGCGGCCCCAGCGGAGTGAGGATACGCAACACTCCGGCCGATAATTTTTTCGTCCACATTGCCGAACTCACCAAAATGTTGGATTTATTTGCCCTCGGCCAGTAGGGCGCAGCATTATTGCACCAAACTTGAGGCAAGGGTACTGGAAAATTTAATTTATGAGGAGTTTGAGGGGGTTCTCGTTATGCATTAATTTGCACAATAAACGGTCTAGCAAGACGGGTTCATCCCATAATCTCGGGCAGCATGTCGATGCTTCGGATATTCGCAGCCACCCCAAAATCACTGCCATCGATACTATCTTCCACGCGGACGACCGAAGCCCGGCAGCATACCCAGCGCTTCTCCCCCTGGGTCAGTTCCGGGGGCAGAATCAGCACCATCTCCAAATCGCTGCCTTCGACAATGTGCGAATCGGTGTAAAGAAAGACGCCGCTGCTGCTCAAGTCGCGGGTATATCCGGTAGCCTCAATGGCTCCCTGCTTGAATTTGATCGAGACCGGGACCCGCACCGGAAGGCGGTTTCGCACGCGGCGTTCAGGCTTGCGGTCGGCCATGAGAGAGGCCGAGATTACCACAACGCTCCGGGAAGTACGAGTTACGAATTACGAGTTACGAATTAAGAACTCCGAGCTAGTGACGGGCTCGACGAGCCCCCTGCTAAAACGTGATCTTGGCTGCGAACTGTATGCCGCGTGGACCACCGCCTCCCAAAAACGGATTACCGATGCCTACGTCACCCGTTGTGGTGAGCGCGTATGAACCAAGGTGGTGCCCGAGCGGTCCCGCAGTCGGGTCGGTGTTTGGCGTTCCCGCATCCGCGATGAAGCCAGGCAGAATAGGACTGGCAAAGTTCGGGTGATTCAGTAGGTTGAAGAATTCCGCCCGGATTTCAAGATTCACGTGTTCGGTCAGGGCTGTGTTCTTGAAGAGCGAGAAGTTGAGTTCCTTGAAATTCGGACCAAGCAATGAGTTGCGTCTCAAGTTTCCAAAATGCCGGGTGCCCGGCACACAGTTGGCCTCGCTACCGCCCGAATCCGGGATACTGGGATCGAACGTGCAGGGGGCGGCAAAGGCGGTCATGTCCAGGAAATTATTGGGGAGGCTGCCATAACGAATCGGCCCAACCACATCCGGTCGATCGAAACCTTCCCCTGCGCCGGAGTAGTCGCCTTCGAAGAAGTAGTTGAGGTGGAACCACTGTCCGTCTTGCAGGTTCACCACGCCATCGAATCCCCAGCCGTTTTTAAGTTTCGCAAGGCTCCCGCCCATTTTGGGGATCTCGTACGCAAAGTTCCAGGTAAAACGTCGCCGGATGTCAAAACTGGAATTGCCGCGCTCTCCGTTGGGATTGAAGCTGTTCGTAGGCTGCGCCTGGTTGGGGATGAAGTCCTCACTGTCACTCGCGTCGTCAATCGCGTGCGACCAGACAAAGTTCACTTGCGAGGAGAAGCCGCGCCAATTGCTCATACGCAAACTGGTTTGCAGCGCGTGGTAAATAGAGCTCGACTTGGACTCTTCCATATTTATGTAGAACAGAGGCGAACTCGCGAACACCCGCGGTACTCCATACCCGCTTACGCCATTTGCCAAGTCGAATGCGGTGATCTGAGCCTGACTCGGCTGGTTGATGTCGCGGAAACGGAATAGCTTGGTTCCTTTCGTTCCTACATACCCGACTTGAAAGACCGCCTTGCTCCCCAAGCCCTGCTGCAAATTCAAGTTGAAGTTTTGCGTGTAGGGCGTACGCAGGTTGGGGTCGGCCCCGAAAAACTCGCCGCCGGGTCCTGCGCTAGCGACGTCGTACACAGGCACGTTGGGATTGAGCGCCCCACCCGTGAGCGACACCGAGAGTGGTGCGGTGGGACCAGTTCCCGCGTATGCGGGACCCGGGCAGAAAAAGCAGTTCCATGGAAAGTGGCCCAGAAAAATATCCTGGGCGAACGCGTCATAGAACATACCCCATCCGCCGCGGATCACCGTCTGGCCCTTACCCGTTAGGTCATAGGCAAAAGCGATGCGGGGGGCAAAGTTGTTGTAATCCTTGTCATACAACTGACTGACCGGATCGGTGTTTCCGCTAACCGGATTGAACCGGTAGAACAGATTGTCTTTTTCTCCGACCACCCCGAAATAGTCCCAACGCACGCCCAAGTTTAGGGTCAATTTCGGAGTCCAGCGGAAACTATCCTGAACATAGAAGCCGTGACTGTTTTCGAAAGTGTGCCGCAGCGTATTGCCGCGCCTTTGGCCCCCACCCGACGGAATACCCTGGAGAAAGTCTGAAAGCGTGTCGAAACTCAGCTTGCCACGGAAGGTGTTTTCGATGACCTGGGTGATGGTGGTTCGCCGGAACTCGTATCCGAACTTGAAATCGTGACTTCCCGACTTCCAGGAATAGTTGTCAATGAAGTGCCAGTTCGCATCGACGCGGTTTCGCGGGACTCCGTTAGTAGCACCGATCTGCGAAAAACTTCCCACGTTGATGGCCGGCAGACCGCCTTCGTACGGTCCAGCAACGCCAGTGTTCAAGCCTATGGACGCCGGATTAAAGCTTTGATCTTCGGGAAAAAATCCCTCTGCAAAGCGATTCCAGCCTAAGCGTGCTTCATTGACCTGGCTTCCACTTACGACTTTCACGTAGGAAAGCGATACCAACTGCACACGTGTGGGCGTGACGGTGTTGAAGCCAGGCAGAATCCCCGCAGCCAATTGGGCGAACGGGAAACTCTGATCGCTGTCTCCGAAGTAATAGCGTCCGGTGAGCAGATTATTGGTATTGAAGTTGTGGTCAATCTTGGCAATCATGCTGTCCACGCGATTTTTGAAAGGGGTTGCTGTCGCGAGATTATTCGTGACACAACTGGAATCATCGCTTACCGCACCCGGGATATTAGGCGTTGGCCAGGGATTGCGCGCCAGAATAGCGGCAGTCACAGGATTCGGAGTTCCAATCACGGCCAGGTCCGCAGCGATCTGGTTTGGATCCGGCACGCAACTTGTGCCGGATTGTGCCCCGGATTCCCTCTGCCCCTCGTAGTTCACGTAAAAGAAGGTTTTATCCTTCACGATCGGCCCGCCGAACGAGCCGCCAAACTGGTTATTCAGAAAAGAGTTCTTCGCATCTGGCTTGAAATTGAAATAATTCCGGGCCCCAAACTGGCCGCTGCGCCAGTATTCGAGCAATGAACCGTGCCACGCGTTCGTTCCGCTCTTGGTCACGATGTTTACCACTGCACCGGAGTTGCGCCCGTATTCAGCTTCGTAGTTGGANNACACCAGCCTCATTAATGGCTGGGTCATTGCGGTATCCATCGTTCATGTCCGTGCCATCGAGAAGGAAGTTGTTGGCCCGGCCTCGCGAACCGTTCATGGAGAAGGTTCCGAAAGACCCTGGCGAATCGCTGATCTGATCGGGAGAACCTGCAATACCTGGATTGAGATAGATGAGCTTCATGTAGTCCCGGCCGTTCACCGGAATGTTGGCAATGGTCTCGCTCGTAAGCGTGCCGCCCACGACCGTCGAGGTGGTCTCCACCTGCGGCAGACTTTCACCAGAAACTTCGACGCGCTCCGCAACTTGTCCAGGTCTGAGAGACACATCGACCCGGCGCTCTCCGGCGACGTCTACGACCACGCCGGTGGTCGCAGAGGTTTGAAAACCACTCTGCGAAACTGTGACTGCATACGTGCCGATGGGCAATTCCGGAACGGAATAACTGCCATCCGCGCTGGTTCGGGTGGTGCGCTCCAGTCCAGTGTTTGCGTTACGCACGGTGACTTGAGCGC
>MNGW01000092.1:4804-9626 GCA_001918935.1 Acidobacteriales bacterium 13_1_40CM_3_55_5
GAAACATTGTTCTCTCATAGGTTTCAGGTGATGTTCTTGCGGCAGAGTACTTTGGCAGTCCAAGCAACTCATATTAACGACAAGGAATATCCAACCGCCGGGAACCGTTTTCCAGGGAAAGCGAATTGTAGCGCAATAGAGGAACAAATCAAACCGGAACAACGCGTTGGGTCAAGGCGGCATCTGGAGAGTAGAATAAAGGCGTTGGTGTCGAGTCTCCCCCACCGACTGAGGTGACCCGATTATGCGCTGGATTGCATTTGACGATGAGACCGCCGAAGCGGTGGTAAGCAGGTTCAAGCGTGGTGGGGCTGAGATTTATCCGGGCGAACCTTTGGACGCGGTGCTCGAATTCGGCAAACCGAGTTTAATGCTGCTGCCGTCCACAAAGCCCGGCAAGGTCTTGCTGGCGCAGTTTCAGCCTAAGAGCGCGACCAGTGAGTCGCGGGAACCGATCGTTTTCGAGCCTACGGGGTTCCTGGGCTTGGCCGATCAGCCTGTTTTCTCGAACCCTAAGGCCGCTGCCGAAGAAGAAAATTCAGACAAGAATAAGAAGAGATGGTGGCAGAGACGAAGCGCTTGAAGTTGACGCCTTCCCGAAAGATTCCTAGAAAGTAAAAGCGACGCCGCCGCGTACTGAGCGTGCCGATTGCACCAGATAAACCGTGTGTTTATCCTGCCCCATTAGCGGAACATAACCCTGAGCCAACAAGTTGCGCACATCGATCAGCGCATCCACGTGACCGGGGAGAAAACTGGTTCCCGGGATAGGCTGGCGGAAGAATATGTTGAGATAAGGATCCGACTGCCCGGCCGAGGCGTTAAACATGTCCACCGGAGTAAGCGCTTGTCCACTAATCCATCGGTAGGACGCCACCCAGCGCGTCCCTGCCCGGGGCACGGTACCGCTGACCTTGGCAGCTAAGCTGTGACGATCGCGGATCACAATTGATTCACGCGCGTCTTCCAGCCTGAGATCGTCCTTGGCCAAATCAAGCACACCCCCATACCCGTAATCCAACGTGGCGGTGACATCGGAACTTAGTTTGCGTTGCAACACTACGCGGAGACCGCGAGTACTTAACTCTCTTCCCCGGTAGGTGAATGTGCCGGAATAAAGGTCAGGCAACACTTCAGCGTTTTCGGCAGCAAAGTCCCCTACGCCGGTCAGTGCGGGATCTGCCACCCGATCAGAGTAGACGGCCATTTGCAGGTTATTCTTTCCCACTCGACGGGAAACAGAAAGCTCGTGATGATGCGCACGCTCCAGAGCAGGAGAGAAACCAGCAATGCTCACGTGCGGGCCGGACTCGCTCAGATCTGCAGGAGCAGTGTCGAAACCCTTGTCCATGCGGCTGTCGGGCTGGGAAGTCGCGTAACGATATTCCACGATCGTATTAGGCGAAAGATGTACGTCAGCAGATCCGAAGGGGCGAAAGGCGGTGACTCGGCCCATGAACTGGATGGTTTGAATTTCGCTGCCGAACTTCAGTTCCAAAATGTCGCCCAAGGTTATGTCGTCCGAGGTGGTCAGCGAAAGCGCCTGGAGTGCAGCGCTGTGCAGATTGATATCAGGGGCAGCCAGACGGCGCATCGTGAAAGCCACCTGAGGCTGGGATCCATTATCCATTTTGTGGGTGTAGGAAGCGCGTAAGACGGCCGCTGGTGACCCGCCGCCGTAGCCTACGTTGCCCCGCACCGCTACCGTTCCCGATGAAAAGATTGATCGTTCGACGGAAAAACCCGTGCTCACGTCAGAAGCGCTGCCAAAGCCTTCCGAGGGCGAGCCTGCTACAAATGACAACGTTCCTTTTAGTTCGTGATTATCCTGCTCGGATGATGAGGCGACAGTGGGAGAACTCTCCTCCAGCACTCGCAGAATAGGACGGTTAGCGACAGATCGAAGTACCCACTTCCAATCATCTTCATCGGCTGGCCCTCGCATGGGCGCCAGTTGGATGGCCTGAAACAGTGTGTTCAGGGTTAAATTGACAATTACACTCGCGCCCGCCCGCAGCCCTACGCGATCGCGCTCGGAAGGTAGAAAAGATGGTGCAGAAACTCTGACGTTGTAATTCCCCGGCAGTAATCCAACCGCGGAGTAGAATCCGTTTTCATCGCTAACGACCTTCAGCGTGCGAGCGGCTGAGCCCAGTACCTCGACCAGGGCTCCCATTTGGGGCACACCGTTGGCGCTGTGCACATACCCCGAGATTGAGCCTGGCTTGTCGGCAGCGGCAACTGGAAAAACCAAGCCAATCGTGACGATCAGTAATCCAAGCTTGCGGAACATCACTCCACCACCTTGTGGGAGAACCAAGCTTCCGGGCGTTATTCCACGGCGAATGTTGCCGACGGATCCACCGTCTGCTTGGATATGTTGTCGTTCACCTTGATCTTGATCCGATAGATCCCGGGACCCAGATTGGCGGCTGAAAGCGTCTTTTGCAGGGTCATCTGGTCACCCACATTCCCCATCTGCTCCGTCGATTCGACGCTTCGAATCACTTGCTTATTCGTCGCCGCGTTGGTGACGTCATATTCAATTGTGGCCGAAGGTTTATGTGTCTTCTCGTCAACGCCCAGATTATATATCTGCATCCAGAAATTCAGTTTCTGGTTGCGCTTGAACATTACCGGCTTACCGTCCGCGGAAGCGACTCGCGGCCGCACCTTGGTGGTACCGATGACAAACATTCCAGTGCCTACATTTTTTGCCGCAACTGGCTCCATGTTATCGGCTACGATCAGCGAAGAAGATGCCAGCTTGTCCTCGGCATAGTCTGGAACCTGAACTCCTCTGCTCCAGCTGCCGCTACGATCCCCGTTTACATCTTTTACCACGACATCGAAACGGTAGCGCCCGGGCCGCAAGGGGAGTGCCTTCCAGTACACATGAGAGTTTTCTGCCTCTCGCGGCAGAAGCTCGGCCGGAATGTCCATCTGCACAGTGTCTTCAAAGGTCTGCGCAATCCGGCCGGTAAGGGTCGTAACCCTGCCAAAGATGTTGATGGTTCCGCGCTGCACGCCGTCTTTGTTCACGAACGTGACATCCCGGTTCTTCACCTGGATCGTCACTGGAACCAATACCGTATCTCCAGTCACCCTGACGAAGTCAGCACGAACATCGAACGGCATCAGATTGACGCTGATCTTATGACTGACAATTTCCTCCAGGTCCTTGAACTTGACGGTAGGAGGTTTGTTCAGCTTGGCCCATTGTTCCAGCCGATCGAACTGTTTAGTCTGCAGATCATTACTGAACGGGCCCCTGCCAAGGCGTTCTATACCGGCACCACTGAATCGCTCAGCTTTGCTGGACATTCCCATCTGCTCATACTGGGTCAGGCCGCCGTTAGGCGTCATCAGTAGCGCGTCCTTTTCCGAACGGTCCATTGTCATGTGGTAATCGCCGCACATGCACGTGTCCACGAACTCAATGATCACTTCCTGGCCAACGCCTTCGAGGTAGCGGTAGCGCCACTGCTCAAACGGGAACGTGGAAGTCGAGCCCCCGCCCTCTTCCATGGGACGTTCGTATTGCCCACCCGACGGATGAGATTCAACCTCATCCGCCTTTCCGTACATGATATAAATCCGGCCGCGATCGGTTTTCCATCCGGGAATGCCAGCGGCAAAGTGTTCGTTGGCATAAGCGATGCGCGCGTAGTGCTCTTCTTTGAACTCGTTTTCTACCGTATCTGGCGTTGGGTCGCGACGCTGCCAGAAGCCTTCGATGAACTGGTCCCGTTCTTCGTCATTCGAAAGCTGCTTGAATGCCGCGCGCTCTTCGTCGCTGATAATCCAACGCACATCTTCATCCAGCCACTTCTTGTAGGTCTTGCCTAACTCCTGTTTCAGCGCTTTGGCATTTTCTTTTTTTTGCTTTTCGCCGATCGGACGCTTGAGAGGATCGACCTGCTGGTTCCCTTGGCCCTGGGGGGGTGCGGCAGCACCCTTATTTGCGTCAGCATTGGCATCTTGCGCGACGGCAAATGACCCCAACCCAAATAGCACTGTCACGAGAAAAATAGAGGCGAGACGATAACCTGCACGGAACATGGATGGGGCACTCCTCACAACACTAGGACACTCTTACGTCCCAACATTCTATTTCTTTAGCTGCGCCAAAGCAAGGCTAAGTAGGTCCATCTAAACAAATTGTGCGCGGCTGTGTACCCCCCTGCCGCTGCCTTTTTTCGCGGTCTTGGCCAGTTTTTCATGTCATCACACCGACAAGCTATAATTCCACCAGTGGTTTATGCATCCTTCGCGGTTGTAGGGCCTGTCACTCACTCAGCACGCGATCAAGGGGAACTTTTGTGACTTGGATGCCGTATCTTGGTGACGTGTAGCCCTGTCACCCGATGATGAGCCGGAGGGTCGATCGGATCCTGTACGGTCGTTACTGACCACTGGCAGCTTCGAATTTGCTGCTTCGATAAGGATGTGACAGGGAAGCAATGAAGACTTGGAAGAAAATTGCAATCATCACCGGCGTGGTGGTTCTGCTCCTGGCCATCGTCGGCTTCACAGTCCATCAGAGTCACAAGAATGTTGTCACGGTTCAGACTGGCAAAGTGCAGCGTTTGGATCTGGCGTCGGTGGTCAGCGCGTCCGGTGAAATCAAACCGAAGACCTACGTCAACATTGGGGCTAATGCTTTCGGCAAGATTACGAAACTGTATGTGAAGGAAGGCGACCGGGTAAGAAGTGGGCAATTACTGGCGCAGTTGGAAAACGTACAGTCCGCCGCTGACGTGAGCGCAACCCAGGCTTCACTCGATGTGGCGGGAACCGATGCCGTCGCCGCCGACGCTGG
>MNGW01000092.1:9654-18714 GCA_001918935.1 Acidobacteriales bacterium 13_1_40CM_3_55_5
ACAACGAAGCATTGATCGCAAAGTCGGAATACGACAACCGCAAAAACGCATGGGAGACGGCACAAGCCGGGCTGGCCCAGGCACAGGCGCGAGTTGCCCAGATGAAGGCACAGAAAGAATCTGCTGATCGCCGCATCTCACAGAGTCGCGCGAACCTGACCCGGGTTTCGGACGTACTGCGAAAGACAACCTATGCGGCTCCGTTTGATGGCATGATCACTAATCTCCCGGTCCGCGAAGGCGAGACGGTGGTCATTGGAATCCAGAATTCGCCCGGAAGCACGTTAATGTCGATTGCGGACATGTCAGTGATCACTGCCGAAGTCAAAGTGGACGAGACGGATATCGTGAATGTGAAACTGGGCCAACCGGCTGAAGTGACCATTGATGCGATTCCCAAGAAAAATTTTAAGGCAGTGGTGACGGAGATCGGTAACAACGCCATCGTTCGCTCCACAGGGTTAGCCACTTCACAACAGATTTCGGCCAGCCAGGAAGCTAAAGACTTCAAAGTTGTTGTCACCCTGCAGGAGCCGCCGGAGAATTTGCGCCCTGGACTCTCCGCTACGGCCAAGATTACGACCGCGGTGCGCAACAATGTGCTGACCATTCCGATTCAGGCGCTGACCGTGAGAGGTCACGCAGACTTGCAAGCCGAAGGCGATGGTAAGGGGTCGGTCCAGGCCGCTGTTCCTCAGAATGAAGCGTCCAAAACCAAAGACCGGGACAAGGAAGAAATCCAGGGTGTTTTTGTGATCCGCAACCGGAAAGCAGAGTTCATGCCGGTGGACACGGGTATTACCGGCACAACTGATATTGAAGTTTTGAAAGGGCTGAAGGATGGCGACGAGATCGTGACCGGCAGCTATAAGGTGCTGCGGACAATGCGTCCCGGAGCTGGTGTCAAAGTGGATAATACGGTTCCCAAGAAAGAAGAAACCGAGGGCTCATAACCTTCGTCTGGGTGGCTCGTACAATAGAGAGCCTGCAGCAGAGGAGTGGATCGAACGCGGAACGGGAGCGGGCAATTGTCCCCAAAGGACGAGGAGAGAAAAATGGCAGCCGCAGAGGTCTTAAACATTTCGCAGCCCGTCGTGTCGAGGGCGCCCGAGTCGTCCATGATCTCCACCGTGGATTTATGGAAGACCTATGACATGGGCTCGGAGCAGCAGGTTCAGGCCCTGCGTGGTGTGAACTTGCGCATCGAGCGCAACGAGTATGTGGCGATCATGGGACCGTCGGGGTCGGGTAAGTCCACCTTGATGAATCTGATTGGCTGTCTGGATTCGCCAACCAAGGGGCAGTACTGGCTGAACAGCCAATTGGTCAGTGAATTGGATGATGACGAACTGGCGCGCATCCGCAACAAGGAAATCGGATTTGTCTTTCAAACTTTCAATCTATTGGCCCGTGCCACCGCGCTGCACAATGTGGAACTGCCACTGATCTATGCCGGCGTGCCTTCCGATGGACGCGCCGAGCGTGCCAAGCAGGCATTGACGTCGGTCGGCATGGAATCGCGCATGATGCACAAGCCCAACGAACTATCCGGCGGACAGCGGCAGAGAGTCGCGATTGCACGCGCGTTGGTGAACAAGCCCTCCATCATTCTTGCCGACGAACCGACTGGCAACTTGGACTCACAGACCGGCAATGACATCATGGCGCTGCTTGACCGTCTGCACGCCCAGGGAAATACGATCGTATTAGTGACTCACGAGCACGATATCGCGGAGTACGCTCACCGCGTTATTCACATTAAGGATGGAGTGATCGAAAGGGACGAACGAAAGAGATAGTTCCACTCTGCAGCACAAAGCGCCCAGCCAAGTTGCCATCCGCATGGACGGAGCGTCAGTATAATCGCATGTTCACGACAACAATCAAATCCCACCTTCCTGCATTTCTTAGTCATAATCGACGGCAGTATGGAACAGATTAAATTAGGAGAACAGACGGTCCGCTACGATAGGGAGCAGACCAGAAAAGCCTACTCTACGATGAAAAGCGGTGGTGCCGAGCGCTGTGGGTGTTCTGACTGCCGGAACTTCGCAGCTCAGCGTAGCACGGTTTACCCTAAGAACTTCCGGGCACTTCTCGACCAGCTTGGTATCGATCCAGAAAAAGAGGACGAAGTCTATAACTGCGGTCCTGAGGGGCCGCTAAGGGCGTATGGGGGATGGTTCTATTTTGCTGGAGAACTAATCGAGCCCGGTGAACGGATGACCGATGCTGGCTCCGGTTTTCAATACTACTTTGCAGACGCCAGGCGTCGACCAACTCCGACTGACTTCGGCAAGAATGTCCTTGCGGTCGAGTTCTGCACGAAATTGCCTTGGGTGATTTCGGAGAAGACCTAGCTCTGGCCCAAAGCAAAGCGCAAAGAGTCTTGGACCGAGGAAGGTGTATCGAATGCGGTCGTCACTGAGAACTCGAGAAGCTGGGCGCTTTTGTTTTTTAACGGCCTAACCATCCAGCGCTAGAAGTCTGCTCGCTCGGAACATAAGGGAAAATTCGCTTAACAACTACAGCCGTATTTGCACAGAGAAAAAGGTCGCACATTCACCCAGTCCTGCTCCGGTTGTTTTTACGTTTTTGTCCTGCCCGTTTTGTTCTTTTCTTTCGCCGCGGGGGCGCTTGTTTCATGCTGGCCGCCGAACTGTTTGAAGACTGTGCGCTGCCTTTCCCAGCCGAGACCTCGGTTCTGGCAATCACCTTAGCGGTCTTGGCGGCAACGGTGCCAGCCACCGTTCCCGCGACTCGAGCTAATCTGATCATCAGGGTTTCAGATACTGCTCGCTTTCTCTTCGGCATGGTTTCTCCTTAGAAGACCCGTGACTTCGGTGATAAGTCAGGCATCAGGGTTGCTTTTTGGGCCGCCTAGTGGGAGCGGCTAATCACAGTTTCAACCAAGTCACCGAGCTGTTCTGCAGTGAATTGATTCCCTTCCAGGTTGGCTACCAGCTTCCCCTGGCGGTCGATGACGGCGGTATGAAGAGAATGGGTAAGCTGAGCTTCGTCCGGCCAAAAACCTACCCCGAACAAGTTGCAAACGCGCTCCACGTCGGGAACACTCCCCGTAAGAAAGTGCCAGTTGTTCGGATCGGCTTTCCAGGTTTTGGCGTAATTGGCCAGGATTTCCGGGTGGTCGTGGACAGGGTCGAATGTGACGGTGAGGAGAACCAGATCTCGCCCCAGGCGGTCCTTGAAACGCTTCTGGAGACGGCCAAAGTTATTGGACAGCCGATAACAATATTCAGGCAGAGCGCAACGGGTATAGACGAAGTTCAGCGCTACGACTTTGCCGGACAGCTGCCCCAGCGAAATGCGCCGCTGGTTTTGATCCGTGAGAATGAAATTCGGCACAGGCTGACCGGCAGCCAAAGCGGCCGACGGGCGCGATTTGGGATCTATCAGGTCTTCCAGAAGCTTCAGCCGGCGAGCGTCCACAGGCTCGCGCTCAGTGCTATCAAAATTGCGGATGCGAACATCTTCCACATAGGATGACTTCTGGTTCACCACCAGCGTGAACTCGATCATCATGCCTGGCGCGAGGCCGCCGAGGGTCTTTGCTTCACGGACAGTAAATGGCATCACCATCGCATCCATATAACCGGGAATGTCCTGGCAAGATACAACCAAGGTTCGATTCGGACGATCCACATTCAGGACCAAGCCCTTGGCGGGATAACGCTGCGCGGCCCGTCCGTACCCGGCGAGCAACAACGTCATCAGAAGAAGCATCGCTCGTGTAAGGGTTCGCCCAGGCATGGTCACGGCCGCCATTTTACTGCTTTCGGGATGGAGTTTTGCCGGGAAATGGACCGGAGGCCGCCTCTCGCCTGGCCCCTCCGAGCCGGTAAGGCTTGCGCTCGAGATGGGCGTAATCTTTGGCGAATTCCTTGATTTCCAGAAACTGGTTTTTGCCGACGTTGGTGAAATTCTGGCGCGTATTGCTGGTGGGCCACCAAATCTCCAAGTTCAGAATCCGCGCTGACTTTCCCAAGCCGATATGCTGCTGCAAAGGCGACGCGCCGAAGGATCCGCCGCTGCTCACCGTGCGATAAATCGAGCGGGTGCCCTGGCCCTGATTTTCCACGGTAACTTTAATGCGCGCTCCGATGGCAGCGCGGTTGGTTTTCACTCCTATCAGGTGAAGAGAGAGCCAGTCATTGCCGTTGCCGGGATTTTCAAAGAGGCGAAACGTATGCGCGTCGCCAGGGGCGGCGCCTCCGATTTCCGCGAAGAGATCTTCGTCTCCGTCGTTATCAATGTCGGCGAAAGCCACACCATGGCCTTTGTGCAGCTCGCCAGTGCCAGAGGAGGCGGTGACATCCACAAAATACTTTCCATCGTGATTGCGTAGCAAAACATTCGGCACCAGCGCAGCATAGGTGGGGAGGCCGGTTCCGAGATAGATATCCAGAAATCCATCATTATCCACGTCGCCAAAATTGGAGCCCATGGGAGCATAGACGCGATCGAGTCCAACCTGTTTGGTGACATCCTGAAACTTCCCACTTCCCAGATTGCGATAAAGCTTGAGGGTCTCTGCATTATGCGGAAGGCCCAGATAAGTGCGGACGGTCTCTTCGACCGACATGTAATAGCTGGTGACGAACAGATCGGGCCAGCCATCGTTGTCATAGTCGAAAAACCAGGCCGCGAAGCTGGTCAAGGGTTGTTGCACGCCCGCCTGCTGCGCAACCTCGGTGAAAGTGCCGTCGTGGTTGTTGTGATAGAGGAAGTTGTTGCCGGTGAGATTCGATACGTACAAATCCGTGTATCCGTCGTTGTCGTAATCGGCGGCTGCGACCCCCTTGGTGACCGCAACGCGGTCTACACCAGCCGAGTGAGAGATGTCCTCGAAGATTCCATCGCCGCGATTGTGAAACAAATAGCTCGGACCCTGCTCATTTCCAACAAACAGATCGAGGAAGCCATCGTTATCTATATCCAGCCAGACCACCGCCTGCGAGGCGGCAAAAAATGAACCGAGGCCGCTCTCACGGGTGACATCGGTGAAAGTGCCATCGCAATTGTTGCGCAGCAACGATAGGCGCAGCGGAAACTGCCACGCGCCGCGGGGGACGAGAATATCCATACAGCCATTGTTGTCGTAATCAGCCTGGATGATGTTCAGGCCACCCAACTGGTTCCCCAGGCCGGCTTGCGCGGCGCGATCGGTGAAAGTACCGTCGCCGTTGTTATGAAAAAAATGAAGAGGCTCGCAGTGGTAGTAGCTGGAGGTGACGACATCCAGCAAGCCATCGTTGTCGAAATCATCGACGATAGTTCCGCCGGCCATGGAGAATTTATCGAGCCCGGCAGCGGGAGCTACGTCTACGAAACGGCCAATCGTTTCTTTCGATTGAAAAGCACTCGGTGAAATTAAATATTTCGCGGGGACGCCGGCGGGATACTTTCCCAACGTCATGTAAGCCAGGTTTAGCAGCCATTTCACTTCCACGTCGTCAGGTTTCTGCTCCAGATATTTGGTGAAGTATTGAATAGCCTTCTCGGAATCCGCCGTCTCCTTATACGAGACGCTTTTTCCCGGCGGGAAAATGCACCTGTCACCCGGCTCGCGGTAAACATCGTTCTCCATTTCAGACTTGTGCAAGTAAGCAGTGCCGAGGATTTCCTGCATTTGCGGCACCATGCCAGGAATATCCGACTGCGCAATCCGGTAAGCCGCCTGCCAATGCTCCAGCGCAGCTTCCATGTTGCCCGAGTAGGTTTGGAATTGGGCTAGGGCGTAATGTGCCTGTTGCACATCCGCGGGCTTGGCATGCGACAAACCCTGAGGATTGTCGGGATCCAGTAGTCCTTCCATCCGCTGTACGGCCATGGCGAGTGCACGCTTGCGGGTTTCGCAGACTGCCTGAAAATCGCGGTTCCAGTCGTCGGGCTTGGGCACTTTTCGGAAAGCCAACTCCATGTCGACAGCGCCGGAAATGTCAGGCGTATAACGCACGCTTCCTCTCCCGGTTAAAGGAAGCATCTGGCTGGAACTCATGCCGATACCAGCAGTGCTCTGTTCTTCTGGCATGATTTGCAGAATGGCGTAGCCCGAGGGGATTTTGATCACGCCTGTAAGCTGGCCGGGACTGAGGCCCTGTAGTGCGTCCCTCAATTCCGGGCGAAGCGAGGCGGGATCGAGCCTACCCATGAACCCGCCACCGTCAGCCGTGGGATCGGTGGACTTTGCTTTGGCGAGGGCGGCGAAATCCTTGCCCTTTACTAGACGGTCCAAAATCTGTTGTGCCTCAGTTGGAGAACTCACCACAATAATTCGCAGACCAACCGACGCGGGAGTTTGCCAAGCGAGCGCATCAAAAAACGAAACGCAGATCAAGGTGAGGGCCAGCAGTTTCGACGTCACCGAGCGACTGGGGAGCAAACTCATAAGTTTTTGTAGTCTATCAGCGGGGCCAGGCGGAAGAGCGTGCGGAGTGTACAAGCAAAAGACCTCGATTAAGAGGCCTTTTTGCGAAGCGTTCTAAACGGGCTGCCGGGTGGGCTGCGCTACCTTTATTGCGGAGTGCTGACGGTTTTTACATCCGCCGTGTCGGCAGGAGGAATCGTCTTGGTTACGAAGAAGTTGTGATCGTAGAGATCGCGATACATGCGACCGGCGATTTCCGCGGCCTTGGGACCATAGGTAGGACGGCCCCCTTGCAGGAAGACGACCACTACGACACGCCCGATGTCAGTGTTGGCATAAGAAGCAAACCACCCGTAGCGAGTACCGGCGCGCGAGCAAGTACCCGTCTTACCGAGAATTTCTTCTTCGTTGAAATTAACCTTGACGCTCCGTGCCGTGCCGTAAGTCACCGCCCCCAGCATACCGTCGGAAATTTCCGGAATCAGGGAAGCGATCTCGAGGTTGCGTTTCACTCGCGGTTGGAAAGCAGCTACTTCTTCGGCAGTCGTGGGATGCTGCAAATAGTAAAGTGTTCCCCCGTTGGCAATCGCAGAAACCAGTGCTCCCAGTTGCAGCGGAGTCATGGAAACACCCTCGCCGAAGGAGCACATCTTGCCAACGCCGCCTAGTTTAGAAGGAATCTCGTGAGTAGGATAAGCGCCCAGTTGCTCGTCGGGAATACCGTAACCAGCTAATTCCCCGAGACCATACTGGTGGGCGTAATAACTGACCTTCTGAAACCCGAGCTGGCGCCCCAGAGATTCAAAGTACGAATTGTTGGAGTGGGCCAGAGCGTCGGTAAGGTTCATACGGCTGCGACGTCCCAACCGAATTTCGGTGTCCTTGGTGATCAATCCTTCGTTCAGCGCGGCGAGTGCGACGGAAAGCTTAATGGTCGAGCAAGGTTGGGCGCCGCTGGAGAGCGCCATCTTCTGGTTCACCATTGCCAGGATACGTCCACTGGTCGGCTCAACTGCCAGTACGGTGCCGTTCATGTTGCCCAAGGCATCCAGGGCAGCCTGGCGAACTACTGGATCTTCACCGGCCGTCACGTCACCTTCGATCGCATCCTCGCGGAAAGAGCTTGCGGTGAAGCGCTCGTAATAGCGCCTGCGTCGATGACCGGCGCGTACGATGCGCGCCTTGCGTGACCGCGAAGCACGACTGCGCGCCAGGCGATTGATCCGCTTTTTAGCTCGTTGGCTCTCGCTGACGGTTTGCGATTTGGATTTGCGGGAAGTGAGTGAACGGGTGTTGATAGTCGCGGCGATACCACTCTCTGTGAGCAGCAACGACAGGAGGAAAAAAACGACGAGACGAACCAGCGCAGAACCCTTATATGACATTGCTCCCTATGCCATCCCCGGAAATTTACATGTGCTTATGCTTACGTTGCACGGGACCTGCCAGTGGTCAGTGCCATCGGCTAAAATCCAGCAACTCTGCGATAGTAAGAGACTTAGGTTCACTTGGCAACAGAAAAGTAGTTTTACGGGGAAATCAGCACAAAGTCCGCAATCCAATGATTATAGGCAGCTTAGGTGGCGTCAATGGGGTGACAGCATAGGCCTTTAGTAATCACCTGTCGTTACTTCCGCGACACCTGGGATGGATGACGCTAACCCTCTTTCTCTCACTGTGGCGCCGGCAACCGATGACGACGGGCGGTCATGACCTGCTCTAGAATCTGACGCTAAACCCCCGCCGACACAACCGAACTGGCCACCATGGACGCTTCACGCCCACGCAAAAGGCTTGCTCGAAAGTGAACGTGTCGCAGACGTGTGAGTTCTACCAGTGGTGACCACACGGTGTGCACGAGATCGTGCTTGATCAATAGGCGCCAAAACCGGTTGGAGCGCTTGTACAGATAAGACATAGCGAGATAGAGAGGTACGGCGCGCCAATCTGCTGGACGTCGGCGCCAGATTGACCGATGAGCGAAAATACGCTGGTAAATCCAACGATAGCCCTGCTCCAATTCCTCCGGCGACATGTGGCGCGGCCGGAAAACCGCATGGGCCGTGTCATACAGGCTCCAATCGCAGTGTAGCAAACGGCCGGCCGCTTCCATTTGCCTGAACAATGGTGTGGCGGGGTATGGGGTGAGAATGTGAAAGGTCGCGCATTCGAGACGGTTTTCTTCGACCCATTCCGCGGTGCGGGCAAAGACGTCCCTGCGATCATGGTCAAAGCCCAGAACAAACGAGCCGTTTACCTGGATGCCGTAGTCGTGAAGAAGGCTGACCCGGCGAGCGTAATCCGAAGTCTTTGGAGTCTTCTTTCGGGCGTCGGCGAGATTATCGTCGGAGAGCGATTCGAAACCAATAAAGACTCCGGTACAGCCGGCCAGCGCCATCTCGCGAATGAGTGAGGGATCATCGGTGATATCTATCGTCAATGCCGCGCTCCATATTTTGTTGAGCGGGCGCAGCGCATGGCAGAGCGCTCGCAAGTAGTCCCTGCGGGAGCCGAGATTGTTGTCGATAAACACTGCGTATGGCTGGTTGTCGGCCACAAACTCTTCCGCTACAAGCTTAGGATCACGCATCCGATACGGCATCCGCAACCCGTCGGTGGCGAGATAGCAGAACCCGCAACGATTGTGGCAGCCTCGAGTCGCAATCAGGCTG
>MNGW01000025.1 GCA_001918935.1 Acidobacteriales bacterium 13_1_40CM_3_55_5
AAGCTTTGCGGTCAGGAAGGCGGGTGGCCCCGATGCAAGACAGAGAATTTCCGCCGCACCGAGCTCCAGTCCTTCCCGAGAGACCGGCCACCATGCCGCATCCCATGCCAAAAGTCCCACGGTGACTGTGGGCATTCCTATAAGTAAGATGGTGAGGCGAATTATGGGAATAGTCAGGAGCATGAACAAAAGAAGGAGGACAAGAAAATGAAAGTAGGGTTCATTGGGCTAGGAAAAATGGGATCGGCTATGGCTCGCAACCTGATCAAAGCGGGGCACAAACTCGTGCTCTACAACCGGACTCGAAGCCGTGCGGAGGAGTTGCGGCCGCTGGGCGCAGAAGCTGCCGGAACTCCAGGGGAGGCCGCCTCCGGAGTAGAGGTATTGATCACCATGCTCGCCGATGATCGTGCCGTTGAAGATGCCCTGCTCGGCCCGGGGCAAGCTCTTCAGTTGCTCCCTGCCGGCGCTGTTCATATTGGTATGAGCACGATCAGTGTCGCCCTTTCCCGAAGACTGGCGGCAGCACACCGGGAAAGGCAGCAGCACTACATTGCTGCTCCGGTCTTTGGCCGTCCCGAGGCTGCTGCCGCAGGGAAACTCTTCATCGTCGCAGCTGGGCCAGTCAAACAAATTGAGCGCTGTCAGGTGCTGTTCGATGCCATGGGACAGAAGACGTTTGTGCTTGACCAGGAACCATCATCAGCGAACGTAACCAAACTGGCGGGAAATTTCCTGATTTCCACCACGATTGAGAGCTTGGCCGAAGCATTTTCCCTCGTCCGAAAGTCCGGGGTAGATCCAAACAAGTTTCTGGAAGTTCTCACCGGCTCGCTGTTCTCGGCGCCAGTGGTCATCAACTACGGAGGCATGATCGCCGCCAATCACTTCGAACCGGTAGGTTTCAAATTGCCGCTCGGATTCAAGGACAACCGGCTGGTGCTAGCTGCTGCGGAAGAAGCCGCTGTACCCATGCCAATGGCCAGTCTGGTTCACGACCGATTTGTGGCTGCCATGGCGCAAGGCTTGGGGGATAGCGACTGGAGCGCCATCGCTCGAATTTCGTTTCAGAATGCTGGACTGGAGAAGGCGGCATAACCGCTTCGTTCGATTTGAGATGTGCAAGGAAATTGCCACCAAGCATCCGGGCCGAGATACCCAGTATTTCTCAGAACGCATCACACGTATTTTCTCGCTTCTCCGCCCAGCTCACCAGCTCATCCCGAGACATGAAGTTCAAATGCGTAAAGCCTTTTGAGTGGCTGCTTGGATGTTTCGGCCTCGGTCGCGAACGTCGCAGTGGTAATGCCTGGGGCGTGAACTGTGTTACGCATGTAGGCTCTTGACCAGTAGGGGAGGATCATGCTGCAAGTCGGCGGGGCTGCGGCGGGACGCTGTCAATTAGCCGACACACATGGCGCGATCTCGCACAGGCGTCAGGCTGGGTTCGACTTTGTTCTGCTTATCTTTTTCCAAATCAAGTACTTGACGCAGCTTTTCCCCCGGCCGCTTTTTGGCCACAGCCATGCTTCTCACAAATTTCGAAGCATCTAGCTGCAAACGGCAATCCATACAACGAGCAGAGGGAGGGCGTGGACCCTGTGAAAGTCATTCCGAGAACAATACTTGGCATCTCACAGCTACTGTTGCTCATCATGGCCGCTTCGGCACTCTCGGCCCAGGCCCAGACGGTAGCGGGCAGCTCCCGTACTGTTACCGCCGCGACCGTATCCACAAACCAAACCGCGACGTCGCAGAACTTAGGAAGTGTGCCGAGTGGTACTGCGACCAGCGAAGTCTTGGGGCTTACGCTGCGAGACGCCATTGCACGGGCCGTGCGTTACAACCTGGGTGTGATCGAGACCGGAGAGAATGCTCGCAATGCTCGCGGGCAAAGGCTAATCGCTTTGAGCGGTCTGCTGCCGCACGTGACCGCCAGCGCAACCCAGACTGTGAATCAGATAAGTCTGGTACCCAGCGGCATTTCACAGGCACGGATCCCGGGCGTCTCGTTCCCGGCCGTCATCGGACCGTTCAGTTACGTAGAAGCCGGCGGAAATCTGAGCTGGACACTGTTCAGCTACGAATCCATCCAACGTTTCCGTGCCGCGCGCACGGCTGAGCAGGCCGCGAAACTCAGTTACAATGACACGCTCGACGCGATCACGCTCACCGTGGGCAGCATCTACCTTCAGGTGATCGAGGCGACCTCCCGCATTACGGCGCAGGAAGCTCAAGTGCGAAACGCACAGGCCTCGTACGATCAAGCACTCCGTCAATTCGAGGCAGGCACCGCTCCGCGAATCGATGTGACCCGCACACAGGTACAACTTCGCACCGAGCAGTACAGCCTCAGCGTGACTCGCAACAACTTCTCGATTGCCAAACTCACATTGAGCCGGGCGATCGGATTGCCACTCGGGCAGCCTTTTCAGATAGCAGACGAACTCCCATACGCCGATATCAGTCCCCCAAGCGTCGACGAAGCGCTCAGGTTGGCCTTCAAGACCAGAAGCGATTCCCTCTCCGCTCGCGCCGCACAGAAAGCGGCCGAGCGCGCACTCTCCGCCGCAAGAGCCGAGCGCTACCCGGTCGCGGCCGCCAAGGGCAACTACAGCGCTGTGGGCTCAACTTTCGAACAGTCACGAGGAACGTTCACTTTCCAGGCAGGGATCAGCATTCCGGTATTTACCGGCGGACAGATCGCGGGCGACATAACCCAAGCGGAGGCTGCACTCCGGCAGCGCAGCGCGGAAGCTGAAAACATCCGTGGACAGATTGATTATGACGTTCGCACTGCATTTTTCAATCTGAATGCCGCCATCGAACAAGTTGCCGTGACCCGCCAAAACGTGGATCTGGCCAATGAGACTCTCTCTCGCTCCAAGGACCGCTTTGCGGCCGGTGTGACGGACAGCGTGGAAGTGGTGCAGTCCGAGCAATCATTGGCGAGCGCAAACGACCAGTACATCACCGCGCTTTACAACCACAACGTAGCCAAGCTGTCGCTTGCGCACTCTCTTGGAGTGGCGCGAACCGATTACAGCCAATATCTAGGAGGAAAGTGATGCCCGGTCGCGAGAGCACTTCCAATGCCGCCCCTTCCACCTCGATGCTCAACGAACCAGCGGCTGTTGTGACCGAGCCTGGGCCGCGCCTGATATCAGACGAAGGACCGCCGAGAGGAAATCGAGTTCGGCGTTTATTACGAGAAAATCCCCGGCGAACTATCGCCGCACTTGTCGTCGCCCTCGCAATCTTGCTCGGCATCGGATATTTCATTCGCAGTGCGTATCTGTACGAGGACACGGACGACGCCCAGATCGATGGCTACGTCAAGCCATTGAGCGCCCGCATCACTGGACACGTGTTGGAAGTAAAGGTCATCGAGGGCCAGTCGGTGCATGCGGGTGACATCTTGGTGGTCATCGATCCCAAGGATTACGAAGTTTCGGTCGCACAATCCCGCGCGAACCTGGCCGATGCGCAAGCGAACGCGGCGAGTTCACGTTTCAATGTGCCGATTACGGCAGCCACAGCCAGAAGTAATTTGGATTCGTCCAGCGCTGCGGTCATCAATGCCGAGGCAGGAGTAAGGGCGGCCCAACAAGACTTCCAAGCGGCGCAAGCAAATGTGGCGCAGGCAGAAGCGAATGTCGCGAAGAGCGCCGCGGACCTGATCCGCTATCAACGGTTGGTTGCCAAGGAAGACATCTCTCGCCAGCAGTACGATCAGGCTGTCGCCGCGGCCAAGGCGGATCAAGCTACTCTGGTCGCCAACGTGGCAACCGCAGAATCCAAGAAGCAGGCGCTGGTCCAGGCGCAAGGAAAACTGACGCAGGCCAGGGCTGATCTCCAGTCGGCAAAGACCGCGCCGCAACAGGTTTCCAATGTCCGTGCCAAAGCGGATTCAGCCACTGCCCAGGTGCTAGCACGCAAGGCTGAACTTGACCAAGCGGAGCTCAACCTGAGTTACACGATCCTCCGCTCTCCAGTGAACGGAATCGTCGGTAAGAGAAGCGCAGAGGCCGGACAAAACGTCAGCGTCGGTCAGCAACTGATTTCGGTCGTCCCTCTGGACGACGTTTTTGTCACTGCCAACTTCAAAGAGACCCAGCTCGCCCACATGCATCCCGGGCAGCCGGTCACAATCAAGATCGATGCTTACGGCCGGAAGTGGAACGGACACGTGACCAACACGGGCGGCGGCACAGGATCGATCTTCAGCGTCCTGCCTCCTGAGAATGCTACCGGGAATTACGTCAAGGTGGTGCAGCGCGTTCCGGTGCGGATCGATTTTGATCGCACTCCCGGGCAGAACTTTAATTCCCAAGGCTTGCTTAAACCCGGCCTTTCAGTCGAGCCTGTTGTGAGAGTGCGATGAGCGCAGGCGCCGGAACTCTCGGCATGGACCAAGCGATCTGGCGGCCGAAGGCAAATCCCTGGATCATCGGCGTCGTCGTATCGTTAGCGGCCTTTATGGAGGTGCTCGACACCAGCATCGCCAATGTGGCTCTGCCGCACATCGCTGGAAACTTGGCGGCCAGCAATGACCAAAGCACATGGGTACTCACCAGTTACCTGGTGTCCAATGCTATCGTTCTCCCGATCAGCGGCTGGCTGGTAGGATTGTTCGGGCGCAAACGCTTCTTCATAACCTGCATTGTGATTTTCACGATCAGTTCTTTTTTGTGCGGAATCGCACCTAGCCTCGGAACTCTTCTTATTTTTCGGGTTTTGCAAGGCGCCGGCGGAGGAGGCCTGCAGCCCATGGCGCAAGCTATTCTGGCCGACACCTTCCCGCCTGAAAAGCGCGGTCTAGCCTTCGCACTCTACGGAGTCACTGCCGTTTGCGCACCTGCCATTGGTCCGACGCTGGGCGGATGGATTACCGACAGCTATTCGTGGCGCTGGATCTTCTACATCAACATACCCGTGGGGATCCTTGCGCTGGCGCTGGTTTATTCCCTGGTGGAGGATCCGCCTTATATGGCTCGCTTGCGGGCAAAGGGGATCCCCGCCTTTGACTACATCGGATTCTCTCTCCTCACGGTGGGAATCGCCGCCTTGCAGATCATGCTGGACAAGGGGCAGGAGGATGACTGGTTCGGGTCGCATTTCATTACCATCCTCGCCGTGACGGCCGCCGTGTGTTTGATCTCACTGGTCATATGGGAGTGGTTTCACAAACAGCCGATCATCGATGTGCGTTTGTTCAAGAACGTCAACTTCGCGGCTGCAAGCCTGATGTTCTTCATTCTGGGCGTCATCCTGTTCGGCAGTACAGTCATCATGCCTCAGTTTCTACAAACTCTCATGGGCTACACGGCCGAAACTGCAGGATTCGTCCTCTCGGCTGGGGCGGTCGTCATACTATGCACGCTGCCCTTCGTGGGGCGGCTCACAACCAGAGTCCCTGCCCGAAATCTGATCGCCTTTGGCTGGATCGCCCTTACGGTTGGCATGTACGTTTCAACCCGACGCACGGACCTGCAAATCAGCTTCAGCGCCGCCAGTTGGTTGCGGATCATTCAGGCCTTTCCACTAGCTTTCTTGTTCGTGCCCATTACGCTCGCAGCGTACGTGGGAATTCCCCCTGAAAAAAACAATGCCGCTGCCGGCATCGTGAATTTCATGCGTAATATGGGACAAAGCGTCGGAACATCGTTAGTGACAACCGTGGTCGCGCAGCGCTCCCAGTTTCATCAATCAGTACTGGCAGAACATACCGGCTCTCCCGCATTCCAGAATGCGCTCAATTCGCTTGCTCAGCGGCTGACCCAAGCCGGCCTGAGCGTCCACGAGGCCCGGGAGCAAGCCTTGGCCAGACTTTACGCGAGCCTTCGAGCACAGGCCGCAGCCATGTCCTATATTGATCTTTATTTAATGCTGTCCATTGGGGCAGCAGTGATGTTTTTCCTGACTTTCTTCTTGAAGAAGAATAGTCCAGGTCGAGGAGGCGCCGTCGCAGCCCATTGATGGGAAAATGACCTAGGGAGGAGGCATTCACGATGATTCGAATCATCACCGTCGAGCGCGAATTCGGGAGCGGGGCTGGCGTTATCGCCGAGAAAATTGCGAAACGCCTCGACTGGAAACTTTGGGACCAGCGACTGACCGACGAAATCGCTCGCCGGATGGACTGCACCCGCAACGCGGTGGAGGAACATGAAGAGCGAAGGGACCCGGCATACTACCGCCTGGTGAAGTCCTTTATGTTAGGCAGCTTCGAAGGAAGTGTGAACGCGCCCCGGTTCAACACGGTGGATACCGACTGCGTCCGGGAAGTAGCGCAGGAAATCCTGTTGGAGGTCGCGGAAACCGGTAATTGCGTGATCGTCGGCCGAGGCTCCGCCTACTACCTTGCGAACCGTCGCGACGCCTTTCATGTCTTCATCTACGCTCCCTTTCAGGACAAGATTCGGCGGCTCCAAGCAATCGGCAAGAGCGAGAAGGAAGCGGTCAGTCTCGTGGAAACCGTGGACGATGATCGCGCAGCTTTCATTAAGCAATATTTCAAACTTAAATGGCCGGAAAGGCATCGCTTCCACTTGATGATCAATTCCAGCATTGGCGATGAAGTAGCGGTAGAGACAATCCTCGAGGCGGCCGCCAAGTTTGCAAAGCGTCCCTGAATGGAGTGTCGAATCAGCTAGTGCTGGCGCTGGGGTCTTCTAAGTCAATGTTCTGATTGGTGTCATCGCACTGCTCATGAAGAAACCGCGGGCTCAAGGCGGCTCAGCGGCGATGTACTGAAAAGATTCGGCTGCCCTGCAGCAGAAGCCATCATCCGTTTGCCTTGGCGACCAGCAAAATCGCCAGACAATAAAAGACGAACATGAGCGCAAGATATAATTTGGCGCGACTGCCCGCACCTGCGAATTCTTTCCATGCCAACACTCCCCACAATGCCGCCACCATCGGCGCTGACTGGCCAATTGCGTAGGAAATTGCCACGCCAGTGAAGTTTGCCGCAACCAGATTGAAAACCATCCCCGTGCCCCAGATCACACCGCCGAGAAGTCCAAGCATGTGTCCTGATGCCGGCCCTTTGAAAAATCCGCTGAAGTCCACCGGCTCTCCAACCAGAGGTTTCTTCATGAAGTAAATGTTCCAAATGAAGCAGGAGAGCAGCGCGCCGAGCGTCAGGAAAACAGCAATGCTGTACGGGCCAAGGGTGTTGCCCTTGGTCATCGCACTAGCGACGAAAGGCGCCCACAGCCCCATCAAAACGCCAGAGACGATGCAAGTGATAATGCTTTTCTTAGAGACCGGCCGCCCCGCGCTGGCGAGACTCGCATAGGCTTTGCCGTCCATGATCACAGCAATCAGCGCGCAAACCACGCCGGCCGCGAGCAGTTCGCCATTGCCCCTTGGCTGCAGGATATAACTCGAAACCACACCGACCACCAGTGCGATTCCAATCGAGATCGGAAACGCGACCGCCAATCCTGCCATATCAATGGCTGCGACCAGCAAAAGGTTCGCCAGATTGAAAATGGCGCCTCCGATCATGACCGAAACTATGTTCGACGTGTCGGCGGAGTGAACATTATTGAGGAAACTGTTCGCATCATTCGAAGTGCTTCCCAGAGTGAAGGCGAATATCAAAGAAATTAAAAAGATGCCGACGGCATAGTCCCAATAGAACAGCTCAAACCGATAGTTCTTGACGCCCTTATAAGTGTTTGCCCATGATCCCCAGCAGATGGCGCTGGTGATCATCATGAGCAGTGCAATCTCCAAACTATGCGGTGTATACATTCTTTCTCCTTGAGCGGCTCATGCTCGGGTGGCCGCGCGACAACCCCTTACTTACCGCGAATTCTAGAAACAAAAAGCTGCAAGAAGCGGTCGGCGTCCACATCAACACAAACTTTCGCATTAGGTGATACTTTATCTACGCCCTCGATCACGTAGCGGTCTCCGCGAAGAACGTTGCGCTCTACCATTCCGTGACGATTCCCCACGGTTTCACCTCGAGTGAACTCTCCACGAGTTTCGACGTCGACGTGCATTTCCTGAACTTTCACCAATGTTGGATCAATCGCAACCGCGACTGCGGACGGGTCGTACATCGGCGCTCCAGGAGAACCAAACGTGCCAGAGAGATTCACCAGATATTTGGCCACCGCATAAATGAAATCGTTGATCGGACCGTGAGTTTGTCCAAGCTGATCAAGGTATTTCTGTGTAAAAAGCGCTTTGTCCCCGACTTCCAAGCCCACCATGGTTAACGGCCATCCGCCCTGAAAAACGATTTGCGCGGCTTCAGGATCGTTATAAATGTTGGCTTCCGCGGCGGCATTCACATTGCCGCCACTGATCGACCCTCCCATTAGAATGACTTCTTTGACCAGAGGAACGATGGACGGATCCTTTTCCACGGCGAGCGCAATATTGGTAAGCGGACCGACTGGAACCAGAGTAATTTCGTGGGGTGAAGCGTGAACCAGCTGGATGATTAGGTCGGGGCCAAAGCGAGAATCAACCTTGCATTTACTCGGGGCCAATTCAACATTTGCCAATCCGTTTTTGCCATGCCAGAACTCGGCTGTGATCAGCTTCTGGAAAAGAGGATGTTGTGCACCCGCAGCCACCGGAATATCGCATCGGTTCGCCAGTGAAACCATGCGCAGCGCGTTCTCCAGACCCACGGCTGCCGTGACGTTTCCCGGCACCACAGTGATCGCGCGCACATCCAGCTCCGGCGAGTTGAGCGCCAGCATCAGCGCGAGAGCATCGTCACTCCCAGGATCAGTGTCGAAGATAATTTTCTTAGCCGCGAAGGCTGGCAGAGGCAAGGCAGCCAGCAAGCACATCAAAAGAAGGGCAGAAACAGAGGGTTTCAGGCGTCGAAATCTCGAAACTCCGACAAACCGCAGAATTTTCATTTGTGCGTGGAAAGAACAGCGCGTAGCCTAGCGTCGAGATTTGCGATGTGTCAAGACCTAAAGTTTCAGCCAGCGCGGGTTTGGCGCCCAGATCTAGCGACGAGCAACGGCTGGCGCATGTGCACTTTCCTTTTCGAAGCGGTGCCGTACAATTGCTTCACAGACAGCGGTTCCGGCTGATCCTTCGTTTCCAGCCGAGTAAATCGAATCGTACTCGTTTCGGAGAACATCCAAATGTCGGTGGAAAACAACAGACATTATCGTATCGGCGAACAAACCACTGACGCTACCACGGAAGGTCTATTCCAAGATGACAACCAGCCGTTAGCGGTACTGTCCGGTCGCCCGCTTCTATCCAACAAAGGCATACCCCTCAACCGAGAATGGATAAATCAGGTTCGAGTCAATACCAGTGCGGTGGAACGCCGGGCGCAGACCCATGTCGCGCGCCGCACCGTAAAAAAAGATTGGCAAGCGGCGTGGTTGCTTCGCGCAATTACTTGCATGGATCTCACGACGCTTTCTGGGGACGATACCGATGAGCG
Organism: Acidobacteriales bacterium 13_1_40CM_3_55_5; assembly: GCA_001918935.1. Classification (GTDB taxonomy): domain Bacteria; phylum Acidobacteriota; class Terriglobia; order Terriglobales; family Acidobacteriaceae; genus 40CM-3-55-5. The sequence goes on from MNGW01000025.1 coordinate 9,440, forward strand.
AGTCCGCCGCTTATGCGCTAAGGCCAGGCAACCGATTCAGCAAGAGCTGGTAGACCGCCTGGGAATAGCAGATCTCAAGATTCAGGTTGGTGCGGTGTGCGTCTATCACAAGTTTGTGGAGACAGCGCGCGCGGCGTTGCAAGGCAGCATGATCCCTGTTGCGGCGGTTTCCACTGGCTTTCCGGCTGGGCTTTCTCCGTTGTCGGAACGAATCGCCGAAATCCGCCGCTCTGTCGAAGATGGAGCTCAAGAGATTGATGTGGTTATAACCCGCGCTCACGTTTTCGGCGCCAGGTGGCAAGAACTTTACGACGAAATTTCTGCCTTCAAACAAGCGAGCGGTCGGGCGCACATGAAAGTTATTCTTGGAGCAGGCGATCTTCTCACTCTTCGCAATGTGGCTCGGGCCAGCTTTGTCGCCATGATGGCCGGCGCGGATTTCATCAAGACCTCAACAGGTAAAGAGCCAACTAATGCAACGAACCGGCATGGCGGTTGGGTTCAAAGCCGCAGGCGGCATTCGTACCGCCAAGCAATCGCTTGAATGGTTATCTCTGATGAAAGAGGAACTTGGTCTTTCCTGGATGAAGGCAGAACTCTTCCGCCTTGGTGCCAGCGGACTCTTAGGTGATATTGAGCGACAACTGGAGCATCACGTGACGGGTCGTTACTCGGCGGATTATCGCCACCCCATTGCATAGTTTTTCCAAAAGATAATGAGCATCGCTGAAAAATTCGCCGCCATGGAATACGGTCCAGCGCCGGAAGATGCGAAGGAGGCGCTCACTTGGCTCGACCGCCACTCGCGCCGCTTCGGCCACTTCATCAATGGAGCATGGCGGGAGCCTTTTGCCCGAGAATACTTCGACACTACCGACCCTTCCACTGGCGAGAGGCTAGCCAGTGTGGCGCAAGGATCATCCGCCGACATTGATGCTGCTGTCCAGGCTGCACGCGCCGCGTTTCCAAAGTGGCAATCCATCACTCCGCACGCGCGGGCACGTTATATGTACGCTCTGGCGAGGCAGGTACAGAAACACTCCCGGCGCCTGGCCGTGCTGGAAACCATGGACAACGGAAAGCCGATTCGCGAGAGCCGCGACATCGATATCCCGCTGGTGGCCAGGCATTTTTACTATCATGCTGGTTGGGCGCAACTTCTGCCGCAGGAGTTTCCGGACTACACAGCCTGCGGAGTCGCGGGACAAATCATCCCGTGGAACTTCCCGTTGCTTATGCTCGCCTGGAAGATTGCCCCAGCTTTGGCCACCGGAAACGCTGTTGTGTTGAAGCCGGCTGAGTTCACACCGCTGACTGCGCTGGCATTCGCGGAAATCTGCCAAGAAGTCGGACTACCCGCCGGCGTGGTGAATATTGTTACTGGCGACGGTTCCACCGGCGAGGCACTAGTCAAACATCCCGATGTAGACAAGATTGCATTCACGGGCTCGACAGAAGTGGGTCGCGCGATTCGTAGTGCGACTGCGCAAAGTCACAAGCGGTTGTCTCTGGAGCTCGGCGGCAAGTCACCTTTCATTGTTTTTGAAGATGCCGATCTCGACAGCGCCGTAGAAGGGCTGGTGGATGGAATCTGGCTCAATCAGGGACAGGTTTGTTGCGCCGGCTCACGGCTTCTCATGCAGGAAAGTATTGCTGAGCCATTGATCGCGAAGATACGCGAACGCATGATAACCCTCCGCGTCGGTCCACCGCTCGACAAAGGAATCGATATTGGTGCCATCGTTGCTCCTGTCCAACTCGAGCGCATTCAGCGCCTGGTGAATCAGGGCGTCGCGGAAGGCGCCACCTGCTGGCAGCCTCGAACGGAAATGCCGTCGCGAGGCCTCTATTTCCCTCCGACCTTGCTGAGCAACGTTCATCCCTCTTCGATGGTGGCCCAGCAGGAAATTTTCGGCCCGGTGTTGGCCGCCATGACTTTCCGCACTCCCAGTGAAGCAGTCGAGCTTGCCAACAACACGGCGTACGGTCTTGCCGCATGCGTGTGGAGCGAAAGCATCAATATTGCCCTCCACGTTTCGGCACAAATAAAAGCCGGTGTAGTGTGGGTGAATTGCACGAACTTATTTGACGCCTCCTGTGGCTTTGGCGGCTATCGTGAAAGCGGATACGGCCGCGAAGGTGGGCGGGAAGGCCTGCTTGAATATCTCGAGCCGGCATGGTTCAAAAGCGCCCCTTCCCTGCCCGCCGCGAAACCTAGCCCAGGAGAAAATGCGGACAGCGACCGAAAAACCGCAAACCCCGCTCCTGGTTCTGCTGAGATTGATCGCACCGTGAAACTATATATCGGGGGCAAGCAGGCGAGACCGGATTCTGGTTACAGCATGGAAGTCCGCGGCCGGAATGGACAAATACTCGGTGAAGTCCCACTCGGCAATCGCAAAGACATTCGGAACGCGGTCGAAGCTGCTCACAAAGCCGCTGGCTGGGCCAAGACCACCGCGCACAATCGCGCTCAAATTCTCTACTACATGGCAGAGAACCTGTCCCAGCGGGGGGACGAAGTTGCTCATCGCTTATCCGCTGCAGTAGGAGAGGCACAAGCATCCGCCGAAGTAAACTCTGGGATTGAGCGCATCTTTTCCTACGCTGCGTGGGCGGATAAATTCGATGGGGCCGTGCACAATCCCCCATTTCGCAACATTGCGATCGCGATGAACGAGCCGATTGGAGCTGTGGGCATCATTTGTCCGCATGAAGTACCGTTGCTTGGCTTTCTCTCTCTTGTCCTGCCCGTTGTCGCTGCCGGCAATACCGTGGTTGCTGTCCCGTCCGAAACATATCCGCTCATCACCGGAGATCTTTACCAGCTCTTCGATACCAGCGATCTGCCTGGCGGCGTGGTCAACATCGTTACCGGATATTCATCCCAACTCCTCAAAGTTCTTGCCGAGCATGATGATGTCGATGCCATCTGGTGTTTCACTGACCAAACCAGCGCATTTGCGGCGAAATCATTCTCAACTGGAAATTTGAAGCAGGTCTTTACCAACGAAGGCCGCGCCATTGACTGGTTCGACGTGAAGCAAGGCGAGGGTCGATGGTTTCTCCAACACGCCACTCAGGTGAAGAATATCTGGGTACCCTACGGCGAGTAATTCGACCACCCCTTGAATACTCAAATCCGTTGACAACAAACGCCAGCGCTGTCTAGACTCGGCCTTCTTCAACTTTGAATTCGAAACAAAGTAAATTTTGAAAAGAGCTCTGTGAACCCTATGGCGAAACGTCCCCGCATTGCCGTGGTCGGAAGCGCAAATATCGACCTGACTACCTTTACTGAGAAGTTCCCAAAGGCGGGAGAAACAATTTTCGGCCAGAAGTTTGACCTCGGTTTTGGCGGCAAGGGTGCCAACCAGGCGGTGGCTTCACGACTTTGCGGCGCGGACGTTTTTATGGTCGCCAGGGTGGGCAGCGATCTATTCGGTCCTGCGACCATTCAGAATTTCAAGAAACTTGGAATCGATGCCACCCACGTAAAGCAGATCGAAGGAGTGTCCAGTGGAGTGGCGCCAATTTTTGTGGAGCCTAACGGGCAGAATCGCATCTGGGTGGTCAAAGGCGCGAACGATCTGCTTAAGCCCGCGGACGTGGAGGCCGCCGCCGACCTGCTCAAAACCGTCGATTGCATCGTCCTGCAGTTCGAAATTCCGCTCGAAACCGTCTATTACAGCGTCAGTTTTGCACGCAAGAATGGCATTCGCTGCATCGTCAACCCTGCCCCCGCTCAGCCGGCCGACATGAATGCTCTGGCTGGTCTCGACTATTTCGTGCCCAACGAAAGTGAAGCCGAGACCATCACGGGAATGCCGGTACGAAACGTCGATGAGGCAAAAAAATGTGCAGAAAAACTGCTCTCGGCTGGGGTCAAGCGGGTCATCATTACACTTGGAGCAAACGGCTCGTTGCTGGCTAGTCGCGAAGCCATGGAGCACATCGCGGCATTCAGCGTGAAAAGCGTAGACAGCACCGGCGCGGGCGACGCATTCATCGGCAGCTTTGCCGTGTTTTTGGGAGAAGGCCTGCCGGAACGCGAAGCCGTCCGTCGAGCCAATCTCTATGCCGGACTCTCGACCACCGGAGTCGGAACTCAAAAATCATTTTATGATCGCGCGCGCTACGACGCAGACTGGGCAGCGCGCGCCAAATCCTAGCCCTGCCTCCAACCTCTGCCGATGGCGCGGCGGAACGGCTGGAACCTGCAACTCTCTCGTTGGTGTCACAAAGACCAGCGACGGTTGCGGTTGACAAAGGGGGTGCTGAATGGCTATGGTTCAGGCCGCATATAAATTTTAAATTCGCAATTCCTAATCTGTTCAGCCGTCGCACGACAAAGAAGAGTCAAGAATCATTTGAGCGCAGACCGTCTGAAGCTCTGTTCGAAGTGTGTTCTTCGACGTCCGCGAATATGGCGGTGTTGTGACCAGTAGCCTGGTGATTCCTAGGACATGACGAGTCTCATCATGACGGCTCGCCAAGGGGGATGTTGATGCTGACCAAACGCACGCTGCTCGCAATTTTCTGTTCCCTCATATTTCCTATTTGCCCACTCCTCTACGGTCAGGCGAGCGGGAGCTTGTCTGGGACCGTTTCGGACAAGACCGGATCCGTCGTCACGGGGGCGAAGGTGACGATCACTTCCCAAAGTACGGGTGTTGCACGCGACGCGAAGACCGACGATACCGGACATTATCTCGTCCCCTTGCTTCCGGTTGCCGAATACACCATTCGCGTCGAGTCGCAAGGCTTTCGGCCTTCAGAACAGAAAGACATTCGGCTGCAGGTGGATGAACACCGCGAAGTAAATTTCACGCTGGCGCCGGGCGCGGTCACAGAAAACGTCGAAGTAAGCGCAACGGAAGTGGCGGTGCGAACCTCAGATCCGACGTTGGGACAAGTAATCACCTCGCAGCAGGTCGCCCAGCTACCGCTGAACGGCCGCAACTTCGTCCAGTTGGCGACATTGACTCCTGGGACGACCCAGGAAACCAATCCCGATAGTTTCTTCAACGGTGGTCCCAGCAGCGAAGTTTCAACTCGCGGTTCTTTTTCGCTTTCGGTGGGAGGATCGCGCGCCAGCAGCACTGATTGGCTGCTCGATGGCAACGATAATAACGAACTCACTGCGGGCGGAATCGCTGTTGTGCCTTCGATCGATGCCATTCAGGAATTTAAAGTACTCACCTACAATTACTCAGCCCAATACGGCACCAGGGCAGGACCAACGGTACTATTAAATACAAAATCGGGATCGAACAACCTTCACGGATCCCTGTTTGAGTTCTTTCGGAACACAGTGTTGGACGCTCAAAGCTTTTTCGCCGCCTCGAAGGAAAAATTCAACCTGAACCAATTTGGAGGCTCCATAGGGGGTCCCATCAAGAGAGACAAGACCTTCTTCTTCTTCGATTATCAGGGCACCAGGCGACGTCAAGGGATACCTTTTACCGGGCAAGTACCCACGGTCGCCATGCGAAATGGTGATTTCTCCGGCGGGCCGCAACTCTACAATCCTTACAGCACTCATTCCAGCGGAACGTTCCGCGATCCCTTCCAGTGCGATAACGCCGGCAATCCGCTTCCGGTTGCTCCCGATGGAACCCAAGCATCGGGCATACCTTGCAACATAATCCCGCCCGGCCTGATAAATCCTATCGCACAGCAAATGATTAATCTTTATCCTTTGCCCAATGTGCCCGGGACGCTGGTCGGAAATTTTGTCAACACGCCATCGAGGAAACTCGACGAAAACTCCTTTGACGTTCGCGTCGACCACAATTTCTCGACTAAGGATACGTTGTTCGGCCGCTTCAGCTTTGATCAAGCCACGACGTTCATCCCCGGCGGTTCGCCCGGATTCGCGGAACAGAACGCATTCGGCAGCACCCAGAACATAACCAACCACGGCCGGAATATTGCTTTGTCCGAAACCCACATTCTCACTCCCACCAGCATTAATCAACTAAGCGTGGGCTACAACCGGATTTTCAATAATATTGCCTCTTTCGGTAGTGGTAGTTGCGAGTCGCAAAAACTGGGCATCCCTGGCGCAAACCTGGGAGGCATCAGTTGCGGATTGACTTCGACGATTGTCGGTGGCGGTTTCTGGTCTCTAGGTGATCGCGGATTCGCCCCTTTTACCGGTGGAACTAACGTTTTTTCCATCTCTGACTCGTTCGACATGATTCGCGGTAAGCACAATATCCGAGTAGGGGCCGAAGTCCGCGCCAACCAGATGAACGTAAGAACCAACGCTTTCCAGGACGGGTTCTGGGTCTTTAGCAATGCTTGGACCGCTTCCGTGGTGGACCTCGGGTTTACGAAAGCATCCGTAGGGCCAGGCGGCGACAACATGGCTAATTTCCTACTGGGTTTGCCAGATTTGGCCCTGCACGATCAGACGTTCAAGGGTGCCACGACGGGCAGGCGCTGGAAATTGTTTCGTCCCTACGTGCAGGACGATTGGCGCGTGACAAGCAATTTAACCCTGAATCTCGGGCTGGCTTGGGCCCTGGTAACACCAATCACGGAAGATCAAGATCGTCAGTCAAACTTCGACTTTAAGACCGGCAGATTTCTTATTCCGGGACAAACCTCGGACTCGAGAGTCGGCGTAGAGATGGACAAGACAGCTTTCGAGCCGCGAATCGGACTGGCCTGGAAGCCTTTTGGTAGCGAGAAGACCGCAGTTCGTGCGGGCTATGCGATTTTCCATGATTCTTCCTGGAATCAGGGAGGACAAGGACTGTGGGAAAACCCGCCCTTTTTCGCCGAGTCTGCGTTCGCGTCTTTTTTCCCCGATCTCTGTCCCTCGCCGTTTGCGCCGTCCGGGCAGCCATCTGCCTGCGCCAATAACGGGATGGCGATCCCCTTTGGCACCGGACGCACCATGTCGAACGGGTTTCCCCTTCTTTCACAGCCCACCGATCCCGCAACTTTTGGTGGGAACATCTCCTCACAGAATCTTGATTTCAAACTAGGAAGAGTTCAGCAGTACAACCTCAACGTTGAACGCCAGATTCCCGGAAACGTTGTGCTCACTGTCGGATATGCGGGATCGCGCAGCTCACACATCCTGGTCGACCAGATGAATTTAAACGTTAGCTCCCCGACGGCTTGCGGGAAGGTCCCCGGGTACACATTTGGTTGCGGTATAACCAGCACGCCATATCCGCAATACCAGTCGATCTTTAATATCAATGATATTGGCAGGGCTCGATACGATTCTCTGCAAGTGAAGGCCGAGACCAAGAGCGCTCTGCACGGCCTCTACGGCCTGTTGGGCTATACTTACGCTCGAGCTTTCGACAGCGGGTTCCCCGACGGCCTCGGTACCTCATCCGGAACAACGTATTTTCCCCTGCCAGGAACTAAAAACGCGGATTGGGCACTCTCTCAAATCCAGCTCAACCATAATTTCACTGGCAGCGTGATCTACGAGTTGCCTTTCGGCAAAGGCAAGCAATTCGGCAATGATTGGAGTGGGGCCGTAAACGCGTTCCTGGGAAACTGGGAAGTCGATGTGATCGAAAAGATCACGTCTGGATTCCCGCTTTTCCTGGTCACGAGTAACAACGGTTCCGGCGTAAACTTCGGCAGCAGTACCAACCGACCCGATCAGGTTTGCAACGGCCGGCTCAGCAATCACACTGTCGCAAGATTTTTTGATACCAATTGTTTTCAAGCGCCCGCCGCCGGAGAACTTGGAAACGCGAATCGAACCCCACTTTACGGCCCTGGTTTTGTGAACACCGATTTCTCAGCCATCAAGCACTTCCGCATTCGTGAAAATACCGATCTGGAATTCCGGGCTGAGTTCTTCAATCTCTTTAACCATCCCCAGTTCTATCAGCCTGGCCAAGACCTGGCTTCTTCGGACTTTGGGCAAATTCTGAGGACGGTGAACAACCCGCGTTTAATTCAGTTTGGTCTTAAGCTTGCGTTTTAGGATGGCGTTTTAGGGCGCTGGAATGCATCAATTTCGGACAGGCTGAGTAGACCAGACAGCTGGGTTGCTTAGCCTCAAGTTCCTTCAACCCAGGTTCATACAAATTGAGTCTTTACGTTCGAGCAGAAAACCTAACCCAAGGATGAATGGGCCTGCCTGGATACTTCTGTCAATCTACAAGCTCAATGAGGATAAAGAGCAGGTTTTGCTTGGCAATCGCCTGTTTGCTCCTGGCGAACTCTCTCGGGTGGGCCCAGCAGCGGCGCAAGGTCATTATCAACCAGGACTGTTCCGGCCCTGGCGGCAGCAATATGCAGACCCTACTCCTACTGATTCAGTCTCCTGAAGTCGAGGTTCTGGGGATAACCGTAGTCAGCGGAAACCAATGGCGCGACGAGGAAGTGGCTCATACTCTGCGCCTGCTCGAGATCATTGGCCGCACTGACATTCCCGTAGTCCCCGGCGCGGTTTTTCCCTTAGTGCGCCGGCATGAAGAAACTCAGCTGTGGCAGCGGCGTTATGGAAAAGTGGCCTTCGGGGGCGCATGGGATGAGCGATGGTGGCATGAGGCGTTCGTCATTCCAGCTCTCCCGGAAGGGCGCCCCGTGACCAAGCCCCTCGACGAAGACGCCGCCCATTTCTTGATCCACAAAGTCCGCCAATACCCGCACCAGGTGAGCATCTACGAGGGCGGTCCGATGACTAACCTCGCCCTCGCAGTTGCGATGGACCCCGAGTTCCCAAAGTTAGCGCGGGAGCTAATCTTTATGGGCGGAAGCCTGAGTCCGCAGACCGACGATCCTGAGTTTCTAAATGCTCCCCGTCACGAGTTCAATTTCTGGTTTGATCCCGAAGCCGCACGCATCGTATTGCGTGCGCCTTGGACAAAGATGGTCTGCACCTCGACGGATATTTCGGTCAAGACTCGCTTGACACCGGCAATGATTACTGAGATTCGGGCTTGCGGAACACCTCTAGCACGCTACATCGCGCGCTTCTATCAAACTGGACAGGGCGGCGAGTACATGTGGGACGAACTGGCGGCGGCGGCCTGGATCCGCCCGTCTCTG
>MNGW01000059.1 GCA_001918935.1 Acidobacteriales bacterium 13_1_40CM_3_55_5
TGGAAATCGGTGACACTGTTACCGTGGTCGGTGGCGGCCCCATCGGCTTAATGTTCGTGCAGGTGGCCAAGGCTACGGGATGCAATGTCATCTCGGTCGTGAAGCGCGATTCTCAGGCGGCGGCAGCTAAGCGCATGGGTGCGCATGAGGTAGTTCAGATCACGCAGGTAAAAGATCCGGTGGAAGCGGTGCGAATGCTTTCTCCCGACAAGCGTGGCAGCGATGTGGCAATCGAGGCAGTTGGGCGTCCCGAGGCTTGGGAATGGGCCATCGATATGGTGCGGAAGGGCGGCACGGTTAATTTCTTTGGCGGCTGCGCCAGTGGCACTAAGGTGCAACTGGATACCAATCGTCTCCATTATTCGGAAATCACGCTCAAGGCAACTTTCCACCATACTCCGGAAACCGTGCGTAAGGCGTTTGCGCTGATTGCGGAGAAGAAAATTCGTTCCACCGATTACATTACCGGCGAAGCGCCGCTTTCGCGTCTGCAACAGGTTCTTCGCCACATGCTGAACCGAAACGGCGATATCAAAACGGCGATCATTCCTGGGCACTAGAACGTGCATGCGCAGCACCAGGGAACCGAACTGACCATGTCAACCATTGCCAGCAGCGAGTCCCGGTCCGCGCATGTTTTATCCAGTTTGCCCGACTGGAGCAGACTTCCTGCGGATTATGCCATTCCCGAGCGGGCCCCTTCTCAAGTAGAGGCACAGGAATATTGCCGCCGGTTGGCCCGCGCTCATTACGAAAATTTCTCGGTAGCCACATGGTTTCTCCCGCGCTCATTACGGCAGCATTTCTTTAATATTTATGCGTATTGCCGCATCTCGGACGATCTCGGCGATGAAGTCGGCGATTCGAACGCGTCATTACGGCTGCTCGATGAGTGGGAAGCGGAACTTAATGCCTGCTACCTAGGTCAGCCGCGACATCCCGTCTTTGTTGCTCTAGCCGACACGGTGCGAACGCTTGATATTCCGCGACAGCCATTTGCTGACTTGCTGAAGGCGTTTCGTCAGGATCAAACCGTCACTCGGTATCCCAGATTCGAGGATTTGCTCGGATACTGTCGCTACTCGGCGAATCCGGTCGGCCACCTTGTGCTGTATGTCTGCGGCTACCGCGATGCCGAGCGCCAGGCCCTTTCCGATTTCACCTGCACCGCACTGCAGTTGGCTAACTTCTGGCAGGACGCGAGCGCTGACTATGGCAAGGGCCGCATCTACCTGCCGCTGGAAGACCTGAACCGGTTTGGAGTTGCACAAGCAGACATCGCTTCCGCACAAAACACTCCAGCTTTCTGCGAGATGATGCGCTTTGAAGTGAAGCGGACTCGAGACTGGTTTCAGCAGGGCTTGTCGCTCGTGGCGCAGGTGAAACGTGAGCTGGCGATTGACATAGAGCTATTCAGCCGCGGAGGCCTGGAAATCCTAAACGCCATCGAACGGCAGAAATACAAAGTTCTCGGACGACGTCCAACTATTTCTAAAACACGCAAACTGGCGCTGCTGGCCCGTGCCGCGCTGGGGAAGCTGCAATGAGTACAGCAGTGCAGCAAGCTAGTACGCAATCCGTTGCTACGGAATCGCAACTCGCAGTCGCCTATTCCGTTTGCCGCGGCATCACACGCTCGGCAGCCACGAATTTCTACTACGCGTTCCTGGTATTGCCGAAACGTAAACGCCAGGCTCTGAATGCGGTTTATGCGTTCATGCGGCGATGTGATGATATTGCCGACGAGGCCGGCGTGCCGGTACCGGAACGAAGGCAGAAACTCGATCTGTGGCTGAACGCCTTTCACCGCGCACAAGCCGGACAGCCCACGGATGATCCCGTGCTATTGGCGCTCACCGACGCCCAGCGCCGGCACGGCATTCCGCTGGACTTACTTGATCAGCTGGCCTATGGCACGGCCATGGACCTCACCGACGACCTCGATGAGAGCCCCGGATCGGGGGCGACCGGGCGGACGCCACATGTTCACTATCAGACTTTCGAGGATCTTTACCGTTACTGCTATTACGTTGCATCGGTCGTGGGGCTGGTCTGCATTCGGGTGTTTGGCTATCGGGATAAGGCAGCCGAACCGCTTGCTGAGCGCTGTGGGTTGGCGTTCCAGCTCACCAACATCATTCGTGATGTGAAAGAAGACGCGAGCATTGGGCGTGTCTATTTGCCTGAGCAGGACCTGGCAAGATTCGGTGTTTCAGCTTCCGAGTTGTCCTCCGTCCCTGATCCCGCCCGTTACCGGCCTCTATTGGCAATGGAGGCGGAGCGCGCCCGCGAATATTACCGTGCCGGAGACGCTCTGATTCCGCTTATCGAAGAAGACAGCCAACCTGCTCTGTGGGTATTGCTAACCATTTATCGCAGACTTCTGAACAAGATCGAAAGCCGCCAATATGACGTATTCAGCGGCAAAGTTACCCTTAGCACGCGAGAGAAGCTCGTCATTCTGGGAAAGGGTTTCCTCAAACGCCTGTCCTAATGACCGAGCCCTGGACACAGACTCCCCACGTAGCCGTGGTCGGAGGTGGTTTGGCGGGACTGGCCGCCGGTTCTGCCCTCGCCGACAGCGGATTCCGCGTCACGCTTTTCGAACGCCGCGCCTACCTGGGCGGACGGGCCTCCTCATATCAGCATCCCGCCACGGGTGAAGTCGTAGACAACTGTCAGCACGTGCTGCTCGGTTGCTGCACCAATCTGATCGAGTTCTATCGGCGGGTCGGAGTTGAAGATGGGGGACGCGCTTCCGTCATCGGACCGTCTTCGCTCCCAGCTCCCTTACACACCGCGCCTGCGTTTTTGCGAGCCCATTGCCTCAATCTGACGGACAAACTGTCCATTGCGGCGGCTATGGCGGCGCTTGCTCCAGCCATGCCGCGCGATACCGGAGAGTCTTTCCTAAAGTGGTTGCACCGCCACGGTCAGACTGACCGCGCTATAGAACGTTTCTGGAAGACCGTGCTGGTGAGCGCGCTGAATGAGGATATTGATCGGGTATCGGTTCCGTACGCGGCGCAAGTGATGCGCGAGTCATTCCTCAAATCGCGTGCTGCGGGGCGGATGGGTGTGCCTACAGTTCCTTTGACCGAGCTCTATGGCACGGCAGGGGACCACATCTGCAGCCGTGGTGGTGAAGTGCGACTCCGTTCCAGTGTGGAATCGTTTCGCGCTGAGTTTGCAGCAGTCAAGTTGGCAGTATCCGGAGCAGAAGAGAGCTTTGATTTTGTGGTATTCGCTGTTCCGTTCGACGTGCTGGCGCGGGTGTTGCCCGAAACTACAGCGGCAGACCCTCTACGGCAAGCCTTGGACGCCCTTGAGACATCGCCGATTACAGGCATTCATCTGTGGTTCGATCGCCAGATTACCGACCTTAAGCATGCCGTCCTGCTCGACCGTACAATTCAGTGGATGTTTCACAAATCGATGCTGCTGGACAGCCGCGCCCCGCGCAATGGCAGTTATGTGGAATTGGTGGTGAGTTCCTCCAAGCTGTTAGTGGAGAAATCACGACAGGAAATCGTGGATCTTGCCTTAAGCGAACTGCGCGAGTTCTTGCCCGAAGCTCATCAGGCGAAACTCTTGAAGTCTGCCGTCATTAAAGAAATACACGCCACATATTCTCCTAAGCCTGGTGTGGACGTCTTCCGTCAGCAACCGGAAACTATCTGGCCCCGCGTTTTTCTGGCTGGAGATTGGACCGCGACCGGATGGCCAGCGACCATGGAAGGCGCAGTACGAAGCGGATACCTGGCTGCGCAATGCGTAGCCCGGGTCGCGGGTTTGCGGGACGCAGCTTTCTTGGTAGCCGACCTTCCACCTACAGGATTTATGCGGTTGTTTGGATAATCGTGCTCATCAGGCCGCGAGCAGCGCCACGCCGCCTGCTACCAGCAACGCCGCCATCCAGCGATGTGGGTCAACCCGTTCGTGCAGGAATATCTTTGCGGCGACCGCGGTGGCAACGAAAGTGAGAGAGGCTGACGCCGGCGCCACCAAGCTTACATCCCCCCAGGAAAGTCCGATCAGCAAGCTGTAAAACGCCACGGTCATGGCGAGAATGCCCAGAACAAAATTTACGTTGTGCAAGGTGCGACCCACTACAGCCAATAGGCCATGAGTCCGCCAGAGTTCTCCTACGTCGCCCACTTGCTTCATGGCGCGCGAAAGAAGCACATCGCCAATCGTGGATGCCAGTACGATGGCGGCAACTGCGCCCCATGTGTAGAGTTGCTTCATAATTCTGCTCTCGTGGAGACGGGTTCGGCATCGTAGTCTTCCGGCTGCCTAACCGGGGGATGATGCGTTAGCGCGGGGCCTCTCGTCACAAACCCTACTCCAACAGAAATCAGGATGATTCCGAGCCAGCGAGTCGCGGTAACCTGCTCGTGCAGTAGAAATTTGGCTATGAGAGCCAGTAGGACGTACCCAAGAGAAGTCGCCGGCAGCACATAAGTCAGGTCGGCCCAGGAGAGGGCAATCATGTAAGCCGCGAAGAACCCGAGTAAAAAAAGAATTCCCGCTAGGACCCACGGGTTCAGAATGGTCAAAATAAGATCTGGAAGTTGATGGAGGGAGATGTTACCCGCATCTTTCATTCCGCGGGATAACAGGGAATCTCCAGTTGCTCCGAAAACGGTCACTGCGGCCAATACCAGATACTTGCGAAAGGTCACATCTTCTTTCCTAGGCCTTGACCGGTTCCGGCGCAGTGGCGGAGTTTTCTTTTTCTCGCTTCTCCTTGACCCATTTGTTGCGCGAGGCGCGCAGCTTCAGAAAGCTCTTGGCCTCTTTGTACAGTCGCTTGCGTTCTCCGCCATCGAACGCGGCCTTTCTCAAAATGCGGTACACAGCTTTGGGTCGGAAATAGTACTCGTCATAAAAGCGGTGGACTGATTCCATGATCTCGTCCGCGGGCAAGCCGGGATATTGAATATGCGCCATCTGATGGCCGCCTTCATCCACCATCTTCGTATCGGCGACCATGAATCCGCTCTTCATTGCGTAATCGTAGAGTTCAGTCCCGGGATAAGCGTGCGCCACCGAGACTTGAATGGTTTCGACGTCGAGTTCTTTCGCGAAATCGATGGTGTTGCGAATCGTCTCCCGAGTCTCGCCCGGTAGACCTAAAATGAAGTCGCCGTGGACGACCAGTCCCAGCTTGTGACAGTCCTTCGTAAATTGACGAGCGCGCTCGATGGTCGCGCCTTTCTTGATATTCTTGAGAATCTGCTGGTCACCGGACTCATAGCCAACAATCAGCAACCGGCAGCCCGCATCCTTCATGGCTTTCAATGTTTCGTAATCGGTGGTGACACGCGATGTACAGGACCACGTCAGATTCAGTGGTTTCAGCTTGGAACACAATTCGACGGTGCGGGCCTTCTGAATGTTGAAAGTATCGTCATCGAAGAAAAATTCCTTCACCCCGGGCCAGTACTCTTTGGCCTTAGCCATCTCGCGGGCGACGTCGTTGGTGGAGCGCTTGCGCCACGGATGACCACTCAAAGTCTGCGGCCACAGGCAAAATGTACACTGCGCGGGACATCCGCGCGTGGTGTAAAGCGAAACGTAGGGATAGAGCAGGAAGGGCACGTTGTAGCGCTTCACGTCCAGATCGCGGCGATAAACATCAGTCACGTGGGGCAGGGAATCCAGGTCTTCGATCTGCGGCCGATCCGGTGTGTGTACCACCGATCCATTGCTACGGTAGGAGATGCCCAGAATCTCATCCAACGGTTTTCCCTGGGCGAACTCCACCACCGAATAATCGAATTCTTTGCGACAGACAAAATCAATCGCCGGACAATCCTTCAACGATCTTTCCGGCAGCACCGTTACATGAGGACCCACAAAGGCAATCTTGATCGCCGGATTAACTTCCTTGATCGCCTTCGCCAGCCCGATATCGCCGGGGAATCCAGGCGTGCTGGTAAATAGAACCAGGAACTCGTAATCATGCGCGATCTTGATGGTCTCTTCAGCCGAGACGTGATGGGAAGGAGCGTCCAGCAGGCGCGCGCCCTCAAGCATTCCGGTGGGATAGGCAAGCCAAACCGGATACCAATAGGACTCAATTTCTCGAGTCGCCGGCCAACGTGATCCCGCTCCTCCGTCGAAATTCTCAAACGAAGGCGGATTGAGAAACAATGTTTTTAAGGGCATATGTTTGAATAACTTATACTAACATCCTCGAGCGGATTTTTCCCTACCCGCAGGGTACGTTTCGGGTACGTATCAGGCCTACGACCCGCTTATCACTCAGGTTAGGGGACACCCTCGCCATGCACAAAGGGTTTGCGTTGAATGGCCGCCCTTACTGCTTCAACAGGCTGCTCCCACAGGGAATGGGAGCATCCTCGGGGACCGCGATAGAGCTACTTGCCAACCCCGGCCCATGCAGCCAACTCATCCGTGGCCCGCAAGAGCGTGATGCGGGCTTTCTGCAACTCGAAACTGGTGTCCTGCAAAGCGTTGTAGCGCTCATTGGCCTGCATGCGCGCATCCTCCACATCGTGAAGGGTGGCAGTACCGGCGTCCATGCGGACTTGCGACGCCTCCAGATTGGACTGCGCCACCTGATATTCCAGATCCGCTACCTCGTGGGCCGCGCTCAGTTGTTCCACCGCGCGCTGCAGCTTTAAGGTCTCTTCCGATACTCGGTTCTTGGCGGCTTCGGCATCTTTTTTAGCGCGCAAGGCTTCGGCATCGGCAGCGGCTGCGTGGGCATGCTGTGAAGGACTCAGAAATGGAAAACGGATCGCCACGCCCAGAGTCGCATTATGACGATCAAACGATTTGTAAAACTGGTCGTAATTGTTATACCGGGAGAGCAGGGCGTACTGACCGGCGAAGTCCACCGCCGGCCACATCGCCCGGTGTTCACCCCGCGCCCGGAAACTTTGAGCAGTGGCATGATGTTCCGCCGCCTTTACGGATGGGCTGACCTCCAGCGCCTGGCCAGCAAGATTGTCTTCCTGCTTCACCTCGGGAAGCGGCGGAATCGATCCGGGAATGGTCTCGATCGAGCTCGCAGGAATTCCTGTCATTTGCGATAACCGGTTGCGCAACACGTCGACTGCTCCTTGCGCCTCAGCCATCCGCATGCGCACCCGGGCGGTACTTAGACGCGCCTTGTTCCGTGCCAGTGAACTATCTATCCCTTCCTGGACACGTTCATTGACCACCTGCTCCATTTTGAGCGCAGCCGCCTGTTCCTCGTGGAGGTGACTTTGCAGTGTCTCCCATTTGCTGAGTTCGGCGTAGCTGAGGACGGTATCCTGAATAACCTGGTTTCGCTGGTCCTTGGTCTGCATGCCGGAACTTTTCCACTCCGTCTTCGCGGCTCTGACAAAATCGCGCAGAGCTGGATTAATGAGCGCGGATTGCGCATTGACGTTGATGATGGACGGCGCCGAGCCCTCCAAGCTCAAGGGAAACCCCCACGACGCGCCGAGGCCAGAGCCGAGAATGACCTGTGGCAAATATTGATTGCGCGCCTCATGGTAAGAGGCAAAGGCGCGCTGCTCGTCCGCGGAAGCGGCGCCCGACGCCGTGCTGTGGCTCAGAGCCAACTGGACCGCGCGTTGCAGAGGCAAAGGCTCAGCCACGAGCATGGGTACAGCCACAAGAAGAAACAATAATCGGCTGAGATGACGCGAGATATAGTACGAAACAAGTTTCATCTTTCCACCTTTGAGCTGGAAGCATCGTAGAAAAAGCGATTGTAACTGAGGGACGAATGGGACGAACTCAAGCGCAGGCACGCCTCAGATGAGACATCGAGAATGGAGAAACCGTGCTTAATGCATCAGCGATTGACGCGGTTCAAGGCATCTTTGGCCCGGGAGAAATTCCTCGCCAGCGTCAACGCGGCAGAATATTGCTGGGCCGCGCCTGGTTTGTCTCCTTGTTTTTCCAGAATAGTTCCCAACAGATAATGAGCCTTGAAGGTGGGCGCATCTTCTGAAGGGGAACCGGAAGCGATATATCGGCGCAACAACTGAACCGCTAAGGGAAAGTTGCGTCCGGCGCGGACCAGGGTCTCGGCCGCGTCTACCAGCACCACCGATGCCTTAATAGGTGCCGCGCTAATCTGGTCGATGGCCTTTTCCATATCATTTAACCGCCCTGTGTGCCGATAGAATGATGCCAAATTCAGCCATGAGTCGGCGCTGCCATTGTCTGCCCGAATGGCTGCCCGATATTCCTGCTCCGCAATTGTAAGGTCTTTTTTCTTCTCTGCGATCCGGCCGTTAATCCAGTGCGCCTTCGCATCATCCAAGACTGCCAGTTTTGCAGCCTGCGCACGCGCTTTATCCTGTCCTCCGCCGACGATTCCCGGCGCTTCGAGGTAGAACTCGGCGAGGTCGGTACGAGCGTCCACGTTTTTAGGATCCAACTCCACGGCACGCTCAAACTCGGTTCGTACTTTCTTGGCCAGTCCCGCGGCGGTAAAAAAACTGGAGGCATCTGCCTTTTCACCATAGGTTCGACCAAGCCACAAATGAAAGTTGCTGTTGCTTGGACCCAGCGCGACGGCCTTCTCACAGGCGGTTGCAGCTCGATCCCAGTCTTCCAAGGAAAAATAGGCCCGGCAAAGCAGGTTGTGAGCTTGAGCATCGTTGGGCGTCTGGCTCAATTCAAGCCGCAAAGTGTTGATAGCATCGTCCACGCGCCCAGCCGCCAATAAGGCTGGTGCGTTGTCGGCAGCGCCCGCTGTGTAACCGAAAGCCGCCAACAAAGCTGTGGTCAGAATTGTTCTCGCCAGTTGCATTTGCTAACGAACCAGCTTTACATCCGCACCGTTTTTCAAGGGCTTGGAGTTAGTTGAACCCAGCGCGAGGAGCGCGTTGTCGGTCAGTCCAGCGGTAATCTCGACTTGCGTTAAGTTAGAAATCGAAACCTGCACATCCCGACGGACCAGTCGGCCGTTCGCGATCTCGAAGACGAAGGTGTTGCTGTCCTGCCGTATGGCCTCGCGCGGAACCGTAATCACATTGCGATGCTCGGCCGCAACAATGGTGACGCCCACATTAATGTTGGGAAGCAACTTGAAATCGTGGTTATCGACCACAGTTGTGGTTTCTCCCACATTGCGTGTGCCCCGCAGTTTGACACTAGCCGGTACCACATCCACTTTCCCCTCCCAAACCCGGCCAGGCACCGCATCCCACGTAATTTCTATTTTTTGTCCCGGGGACAGCCGTCCCACGTCAGGCTCATCCACGTAAGCTCGTACCAGCACGTGAGAGAGGTCGGCCATTTGCAATACCAGGTCTCCCGGGCCAACGTAGGCTCCCTGGCGTACCGGAAGCGAATACACCACACCATCGAAGGGAGCGCGAACATTAAGCCGGCTTAGTACGTCCTGCGCCGCTGCATAGGCGGCTTGCGCCTCAACCCGCTGAGCGCCTACCCGCGCTATTTCCGGCGGTGAGTAACGGTCCTTCTGCTTTTGCTGAAGGAATTTGAGATCTGCGTCGGCGCGTGTCAGTTGATTCTCTGCGTCTTTAACTTCACCGGGAGAGGCCGCGCCTTTCTGTTGCAAGCGGCGCAGAGCCTCCAGATTACGCTGTGCGGCATCACGATCGGCGCGTGCCTTCATCACCTGCGATTCGATGTTCAGCACTTCTTCCCGATTGCCTCCACTCTCGATAGCGCTGGTATTGGCCTGCGCACCGCGTACCTGGGATAAAGCTCTCGCTGCCTGGCTTCTGGCCTCTGCGTCATTCAATTGCAGGAGTAGCTGTCCCTTCTTTACGTGATCGCCTTCCTTTGCCAGCACCTTTTTTATGGTGGTGCCGATAGGAGAATGCGCCTCAAAATTTTGTACAGGTTCGATCTTTCCATTGGTAGAAATTAAACTGCGAATGGTGCCGCGCTCGGCCTTGGCGGCCCGTACCGTCACACTGTCGTCGCGCGACATAAAGGACGCAAGCAGGATGACCGCCACAATGATTCCCACTCCCCAAATGATCCAGGGACGCCGGGAAAAAAAGCCGGTATTGTTTACGGTAGATGCCATTCCAGTTTGTACTGAATAATCTATCACTTGCCGCCATTGCGGCCGGGAAAAGCGATTACCTATTTAGATGCCCCAGCCTGCCAAAAAATCGCAAATCCTTGCAGTCTTTGACCGTGCTCCTGGGCTGGTTACAATGGGGATATGCCTAATCGGCAACGCTATACCACAGAACACGCCGAGGCGGGTCTGGATGCTAAGTTTCCGGAGATCGAGACTTGGCCAAACCAATTTCCCGGCTACGAAATCGTAGTGGACGACCCGGAGTTCACCTCTGTCTGTCCCAAGACCGGACTGCCCGACTTCGGTGTACTTACGATCCGCTACATGCCTGACCAACATTGTTTGGAACTGAGATCACTCAAGGAATACTTGCAGTCCTACCGCAATCTGGGGATCTTTCAGGAAAACATCGTTAACCAGGTGTTGGAAGACGTAGTGCGCTGGGCTCGTCCTGTTTGGGCCGAGGTGAAAGGAGAATTCCGCCCCCGTGGCGGAATCTCAACCGTGGTGACAGCGCGGTGGCCCAGGCCCAAGGCTAGCAAAAACGGAAAATGATATAGTCCCACGCCATCGTGGCAAATGTTCGTCTTTACCCTCGAACCGCGCTTGTCCTGCTCACCGCGCTCAACCTGCTCAACTACATTGACCGCTCCGTCCTGTTCGCGGTGCAGCCGCTGGTGCAGGCCGAATTTCATCTTACGAACGCCCAGGTCGCATATCTCACCAGCGCCTTCCTTCTGTTTTACATGGTCGCTGCACCATTTACTGGTCCACTTGCCGACCGCTATTCACGCAAGTTGATTATCGCGATCGGTGCATTCTTTTGGAGTGGACTTACTCTCCTAACCGCCGTTACTCATAGCTATCAAGCACTGTTGGTCCGCCATACCCTCGTCGGTATCGGAGAAGCCAGCTTCGTCACCATTGCGCCGACTTTTGTGGCTGACCTCTTTCCTGAAGAGAAGCGCGGGCGTATTCTGGGCGTCTTCTATCTCGCGATTCCCGTGGGCACCGCGCTGGGTTATGTGCTGGGCGGCAATCTTGGGACACGCTTCGGCTGGCGATTCCCCTTCTACATCGCCGCGTTTCCCGGGTTCCTGCTTGCGCTGATGATGCTGTTCATCCCCGAACCGCCTCGTGGCCAATTCGATTCTGTGAAAGAGACCGCCGAGCGCGGAACCATCCGGGGCCTTACCAGAAACCCTGCTTTTTGGACTGCAACCCTGGGCATAGCCATGATGACCTTCGCTCTTGGCGGTATCCAGGTGTGGATGCCGACGTTCCTCTCCACTATGCGTGGATACTCCTTGAAGGCTGCTAATCAGCTTTTTGGTGGAATCATTGTGTTGGATGGAACGCTCGCCTCGTTGGCCGGCGGGTGGTTGGGAGACCGCTTTCTTCGAGATACAAAAGGATCCTATTACATGGTGTCAGCGATCAGCATGGCCCTCGGCGTGCCAGTGATGATCATTGCCCTCTTCGCCAAGGGACCGGCAATGGTGCCTGGAATTCTAGTCGCCGCGTTTCTTCTCTTGCGTTGGCGCTCATATTCGCTCCACGGCCATTGCGGTCAACATTTTCATTATTCATCTCTTGGGGGACGTACCTTCCCCAGCCGTGATGGGATGGATCGCTGACCGGCGTTCGCTGCAAGTCGCCTTTATTTGTCCAGTCGTCGCCATGGCGGTCTCTTCTGCCATACTCTTTTACGGCATGCGTTTTGCTCCCGAGGTGCGAGTCCGAAAATCCCCTGGCGCAGTTGGGGCCGAGGCGGGATGAGCTATTTCCATTGGATTGCAGGCAGCATCCTGTCTATTGCGTGGCTGTCGCGTCTAGTTGGCGCAGCGCTAGGGATGCCGAAAATCCCCGATATTTCCCGCCCCGAATGGGATCGCAATCCAGTCCGTCCCACCGGCAATCCTCGAGTCAGCATCATTGTTCCCGCTTGCAATGAAGAAGAAGCCATAGAACAGGCCCTCACTCGCCTGCTCGATATCGCTTACGACAACTACGAAATCATCGCGGTGAACGATCGTTCCACCGATCGCACGGGTGAGATGTTGGATCGCATCGCCGCCAATGGCAAAGACCAAGGGAGGATGAAAGTCATCCACATTGCAACGTTGCCTTCCGGCTGGCTAGGCAAAACCCATGCCATGTGGACCGCAGCGCGACAGGCCGGCGGGGAATGGCTGTTATTCACCGATGCCGACGTGCTTTTCAAGCCAGACGCGCTGCGTCGTGCTCTGGCTTACGCGGAAGCTGAAGCAGCCGACCATGTCGTGCTGTTTCCCCGCATGATCATGAAGAGTCCAGGCGAAAAAATGATGATCGCTTTCTTTCAAACTCTGTTTGTCTTCGGACATCGCCCCTGGAAGGTGGCTGATCCAGACACTCGCGATCACATGGGAGTGGGCGCATTCAATATGGTTCGTCGCCGGGTATACGAAGCCGTCGGCACCTATCAAGCACTGCGCTTTGAAGTGGTCGATGACATGAAGTTGGGCAAAGTCGTGAAAAATGCCGGCTATCGTCAGCGCAACGTTTTCGGTGGGGATTTGATTTCCATTCGCTGGGCAAAGGGCGCCATGGGCGTCGTACGCAACTTGACCAAGAATTTCTTTGCCATCATGTCATTTCAATGGCCGCGAGCGCTGTCAACGTGTTTTGCTCTGGCATTTCTGAATCTCATGCCCTTCATCGGAGTGGGACTGGCGCACGGATGGGAGCGCCTACCCTACGCCGTGGCGCTGTTAACTATATTTTTGATTTATGTTGGCATGTCGTGGAAGTCTCCAGTGCCGCCGTACTATTTTCTGCTACATCCGATTAGTACAACACTGTTCGTCTATACTATGCTTCGCTCCATGACGCTCACCCTATGGCGTGGCGGCGTAGTCTGGCGCGGCACAAAATATTCATTGGCAGAGCTAAGGAAGGGAATGGTGTAGATGGCACTGCTCTGTGCCCATTGGATCGATTTGTTCTTCTGTCTGGCCGGGCGCGCTCTGACGTTTCTTCTTGGTTTTCCGCCCAGTCTTTGGATGACTGAATTTCCCCGCACTATAACGGCCCTTTTTTTCTACGTCATAACCCTTGGGCAAAGGCGGGATTTGCCCAGCATCCCCAGTCAATTGTCTGGCGCGTTCCAGAACTATCTCCGCCCGACCGTCATACTCCTTGACCGGCCCATGGATCTCAACCATCTTGCCTTGCAATTGACGTAGGTCCCCGACGTGCTTGAGGTCGCTGGGGAACACCACCACGGTGAAGGGACACACCAGGTAATCCTCGCAGAAATCAAGAAAGGTGACTCCCCGATTGCCTTCTTTGACCCTCAGCACCTTGCCGCTGACACATCGAGTTTCACTTATGTGTTTTTTGGCTTCCCAAAAATAGCGATGCAATCTGCGATGGAAATAGCGGGGAAGAGGAGTGCACACGATCAGGGTTGGAAGGGCGGACGGAACCCACACAAGCTCTCATTGTAAAACGTGCAATTCGAGGCGCAACGGAAACAGCGAGGAGAGAAATGGAAATTATTCCCGAAATGGAGAAGGGAATGGGGCCAGTCTCAGACCGGCCCACGCGGGAAGAATCTCAAGAACCTAGTTAAATGATTTGACGGCGGCCGCTTCGTCGTCCTTCACGTCGAAAACGGTATAGAGTTTGGTGATCTGAAGCAGATCGTGGACCTTTTTGGTCAGATTCAGCAGCTTGAGTTCGCCTCCCTGGTTGCGCACGGTGGTGAACGCGCTAACCAGTTCACCAATGCCTGAGCTGTCGATGTAATTGACTTCTCCAAGATTGAGCAGAATTTTTTTCCGCCCCTTGGAAAGCAATTCACGAACCGTATCGCGCAGGGTGACGCTGCCCTCGCCCAACGTGATACGGCCACTGCAATCTACGATGCTCACACCATCCACCTGCCGATTACTGATTTTCATGCTCACGGAGAAGCCTCCTTGCCGCCCACGGCTGGACCGTGGACGTGCTTGATAAGTTTGATTTCAGTGCCTGAATGCGAAGGATGAATATGTACCTCGTCCATAAACGAGCGGATGAGAAAAATACCCCGCCCGGACGTTTTTAAAAGATTCTCCGGGGCCAGCGGATCGGGAATCTTGCTCATGTCCAGCCCCTTACCCTGATCAGAAATGGTGATCACCAGATCGCGCGGGGTGCTCTCAAAATCCAGCTTTACTTTCTTCCCCGGATCGTAGGCATTGCCGTGCAGTACGGCATTGATTGCAGCTTCGCGCACTGCCATCGAGATCCGCATGACCTCATCTTCCTCAAAACCCGCTTCCGCCGCGATGCGCGTGGCTGCAGCGTGTAGGAGACCCGTTGTTTGGTCATGGCGAAGATTTTATGAATAAACTTGCCGACCCCAAATCCGATCCATTCGTCCTCATTGGCTCTAGCGGGGAAACCGCATGGCTAGTGAATCCGGTAGTTTGCCCTTCCCCTAGGCAAATGTCAACGCATGGACTGAGATAGGCGGGGTTGGGCAGGCGCTTCTGTGGCCACGACTACGATTAGACACCATCGTTAACAAAAACCCTCAAACTGTCTGGATTACCATTCGACACTTCAGTATTCTCAGGGCGATGGCGATGCTCGCACTCACCGAATTGCTGGGCGAACCGGTTTTCGACCTTGGGGGCAGCCGCTGCGGGCGCGTTCGCGAGCTGGCTTTGGCTCCCCAGGAAGATCACGCTCGCATCGCTGTGATCATCGTTCGAACCAAGACTGGCGACCGCTTACTGCCTTTTAGCTCTGTAACGTCCGTCAATGGCGGCATTCGGGCCGCCACCTCTTCCGCCGAATGGTTGCTGGGAGAGAGTGGGGAAGGCTTGCTCCTGTTGAGCCGTGACCTGCTTGATCAGCAGGTGATCGATGTTTTTGGACGAAAAGTCGTTCGTGTTAACGACGTGGATCTGCACCACGAGTCGGTCGCCAACCGTCCAGTGCTGAAAGTAGGTTCTGTGGACGTAGGTCCACGGGGCGCGGTTCGAAGGTTGCTGAAGGGGGTCGTGCCCCTTCCCGCCTTACGGGCCCTGTTGCGGAAAATCCCGCCACGCACGATTCCCTGGGATTTCGTCGATCTGATCGAAACTGATCCCGCCCGGCGCGTAAAGCTCAAGATCTCACACGAGCGTTTAGCCCGGCTTCACCCCGCTGACATTGCCGATATCGTCGAAAACCTGGCCCCCGATGAGCGCGAAGCTGTCTTCGAAACTCTAGACGAGGGCGTGGCCGCCGAGGCGTTGGAAGAAGTTGACCCGAAGGTGAAAAAAGCGATTGTCGAATCCCTTGATTCCGATCGCGCGGCCGAGATTGTTGAAGAGATGGAACCCGATGCCGCCGCTGACTTGCTGGCCGACCTCCCCGAGGAGCGCACCTCGGAAATCCTGCTCGAGATGAAGCCGGAAGAGCGCCGGGAAATGGTCGAGCTCCTTGAGTTCGGCGAAAAGACCGCTGCCGGGCGTATGAATACGGAGTACCTGGCGGTCAACCAGGACGCCACGGTACATGACGCCATCGAAACATTGCGCCGCTTTGAAGGTGGCGTTGAAACAGTGAGCACGATCTACCTGGTGGACGAAGAGGGACGGCTGACAGGCGCAGTGCCCTTAGCCAAGCTGGTTTTAGCTCGTCCCGAAACGCCGTTAAAATCACTTACGCAGGAACCTCTGATCTTCACCAACTCAAACGCGAAGGAAAAAGACTTCGCGGAGTTGTTCGACAAATACAACTTGCTCACCCTCCCCGTAGTGGATGACAACAAGAAGCTCACCGGAGTCATCACTTCTGACGACATCATCAGTCTGCTGCGG
>MNGW01000096.1 GCA_001918935.1 Acidobacteriales bacterium 13_1_40CM_3_55_5
CCACGTCCTTCGACGTGATGCCGGCAGAAACAGTCTGCATTTTGGGACGGAGTGGGGTGGGCAAATCGGTTGCTCTGCACCACATCATGGGATTCCTCAAGCCAGATGCAGGCCGAGTCATTGTGGCACACGAGGACATCACGGATTACAACGAGGGGCAGTTGGAGCTTATCCGTAAGAAAGTCACCATGGTCTTCCAGAATGGCGCGCTGTTTGATTCGTTGACCGTGGGAGAGAACGTCGCGTTTCCGCTGCGCGAACAGGAAGGCATTTCGGAAGAACAGATTTATGAGATTGTCGATGGCCTGCTGGAAATGGTAGGCGTCAAGGAGATGAGGGATCTCTTGCCTTCCGACTTATCCACGGGCATGAAGCGCTCGGTGGCGATTGCCCGGGCCCTGGCGGCGCGTCCCGAGTGCATACTTTACGACGAGCCCACCACCATGGTTGATCCCCTGATGGCGCAACTACTCGGCGATCTCATCAAGCGGTTGAAGATCCAGTTGCATTTGACCAGTGTGGTGGTAACTCACGATATGCGGCTGGCAAAGAAGCTCGCCGATCGTGTGGTCTTCCTGCATGAGGCCAAGGTGCTTTTCTTCGGGACATATCCAGAGATGGAGAGATGTGAAGAACCTGTGGTCAAGGAATTTCTGGAGCTGGACGAGCTTAAGTTGGAAGCCTAGACTTCGCTTCAAGCTCGAGAAACTCGGTTCCTCAGAAGCCTTGGCTTACCAGCCTTTCGAACGTAATCGAACTGTTTGCAGAACTGCCCTGCAACATTCTTTCCACGTATTTCGCAATCAGGTCCGCTTCCAAATTCATCGGATCGCCGCGCTTGAATGATTTCAGGTTGGTCATCTCGAGCGTATGGGGAATGATGGCCGTAGTAACCTGCGTTCCGTCGACTCGCGCGATGGTGAGGCTGATGCCTTCGATGGACAGCGACCCTTTGAAAATCACGTAGCGCGCCAGTTCGGGCGGAATTTCGATGCGAAGCCAGTAGTCGTCAGACTGCCGTATTCGGTCGAGCGAAATGAACGTACCTGTGCCGTCCACGTGTCCCTGTACGATGTGCCCGTCAAAGCGTCCGTCGGCCCGAATAGGAAGTTCAAGATTTACCAGGGCGCCTGGTTTGATACGGGAAAACGAAGTTCGATTCCAGGTTTCCTCGGCTAAGTCGGCGCGGAAGGATTCCGGCGTAACCTCAACCGCTGTCAGACAAACTCCGCTCACGGCAATGCTACCGCCGCGCTTGAGCTGTTTGGCGCTCTTCGTGGCCGACACGCTAAGGCGGCGAGTCCCGCCTGTGTCCACGATGTCAGTGGCATGTCCGACTTCTTCAATGATTCCGGTGAACATGATGGCTCCAGAGTCAGCACTAAGCAATCAGCAGTCAGCACTAGCATTCAGCGACTTTCTATCTGCACAAGGTCTTCAGAGGCTGACTGCTGACTGCTGAATGCTCGATTCACTCCCCATACGGATCCCGCAAGTAACCTTCCACCGCGAAATCTTCGCCGAAGCGGTGAAGTTTGATTGCCTTAACATACGCGGCATCGCTTATTCGACGAAAGCCGGCGCCGGCGGCGAATGGAACCGAACCGGTGCCGGCGAGAATTTTGGGCGAATAATAAAGGAAAACTTTGTCCACGATGTCGGAAGCCAGGGCGGCCCAGTTAACTAGGGCGCCACCTTCAATGAGCAGGCTGGTGATTTCCATCTTTCCGAGGCTGCGGGAAATCGCACTCATCTCGGGACGGCCGTCGGCAGTCGCGGTTGGAATCTGTTCCACCCGAATGCCACGCTTCTGCAATTGCTTCTTCTTCTTCT
Source organism: Acidobacteriales bacterium 13_1_40CM_3_55_5 (assembly GCA_001918935.1). Classification (GTDB taxonomy): domain Bacteria; phylum Acidobacteriota; class Terriglobia; order Terriglobales; family Acidobacteriaceae; genus 40CM-3-55-5. The sequence continues at coordinate 1,834 of MNGW01000096.1, forward strand.
CTTCGGCAAAGGAGCAGAGTACCAACACGTCGTCTTTGACTGTTTTTACCACCTGCGATTCCAGCGGCAGACGGAGCCGGGAGTCCAGTATCACGCGCAGCAGCGGGCGGCGACGAGGAAGACCGCTGCGGTCGGTAAGCAGGGGATCGTCGGCACTGATGGTCCCCACACCGACCATGATCGCATCATGCTGGTGCCGAAGCTGTTGAACGTGGGCCCTGGCAGATTCGCTGGTGATCCAGCCTCCAGTCGGGCCGTGCGAGCCGACCGCCGTGGGCCCGGACGCCTTCGCCGGCGGAGGCGCGATTTTGCCATCCAGTGTCATCGCAGCCTTCATGGTAACCAACGGCGTCGCGGTTCGGATGTACTTAGCAAAAGCCTCATTCAGAATCTTTGCTTCCTGCTGAAGAATTCCGGCATCAACCTTTATCCCCGCGGACTCTAGCTTCGCGAATCCACCTCCCCTGACTTGCGGGTTTGGATCGGTCATGGAAGCAACCACGCGCCTGACTCCCGCCGCGATGAGCGCATCAGCACAGGGGCCTGTGCGACCCCGATGCGAGCAAGGTTCGAGGTTAATGTAGAGAGTTGCGCCCCGGGCTTTTTCGCCGGCTTGCTCCAAAGCAAGAACCTCGGCGTGTTTCAGGGCGTCGTATTTGTAGAGGCCCGTACCAACAATTTTCCCGGTGCCGTCGACAATGACGGCGCCCACACACGGGTTGGGAGAAGTTAAACCAATACCTTCACGCGCTAATTCAAGCGCGCGGCGGATAAAGAGTTCATCGGAGATGTTTGCGTCAGCCACGAAGCAGCGAAGCAATCAGGCGAACAGTGAATCCACAAAATCCTTGGGATTGAACGGCAGCAGATCTCCGGGCTTTTCACCCACCCCGACGTAGCGCACGGGAACGCCTAATTCTCGGGAGATCGCAACCACAACGCCGCCCTTGGCGGTGCCATCGAGCTTGGTGAGCACGATGCCGGTCACTCCAGCCGCATCTGTGAAAAGACGAGCCTGCTGTAAACCGTTCTGGCCAGTGGTGGCGTCCATCACCAATAAAGTCTCGTGAGGAGCGCCGGGAATAATTCGGTTGGCAGTGCGGCGCATCTTTTCCAGCTCCGCCATCAAATTGGCCTTGGTATGAAGACGTCCCGCCGTGTCAATAATCACATAATCGCTGTGGCGCGCAGTAGCGGCCTGCAAAGCATCGTAGAGCACAGCGGCAGGATCGCCTCCGGGCTTGGTGCGAATTACTTCGGTTCCGGTGCGTTCACCCCAGATCTCGAGTTGCTCGATGGCAGCGGCACGAAAAGTGTCGGCCGCGCATAGCAGAACAGTCTTGCCATCGGAGCGGAAAACTTGCGCCAGTTTGCCGATAGTAGTCGTCTTCCCGGTGCCATTCACACCTACGATCAGGATAACTTCCGGAGTCCCATCCACTTTCTCCACGGGGCGCGTACCTGCTGCAGTCAGAATGGCTAACAGTTCTTCCTTCAACAGACGCTTGAGCTCGTCCACATTTTTGATCTGCTTTCGGTCAGCTTTGTCGCGCAGTTTGTCTAGAACTTCACGGGTGGTTGTAGTGCCCAAGTCCGCGGCGATGAGAGTGGCTTCGAGGTCATCGAGCGTAGCCCGATCAATTTCCTTGCTGAAGGAAACAACTTCATCGATGCGCTCACTCAGGTTTTCCCGAGTGCGTGTCACCGCCTCTTTCATGCGCTCGAGAAAGCTAGGCTGCTGTTTTTCGTCCAGGCTGCCAAAAAGGGTCTGAATCATAGGAAAAGGCCAAAAGTATTTATTATAGCGAGCGAAGGTGAGATTGACTGCTGGTCTCTCAGGTCTCGGGTCTCGGGTGTCAGGTTTCGGGTCTCGGGTGTCAGGTTTCGGGTGTCAGGTCCCAGTTTCAGATTTCAGGTCTGATCTAGTTATCATCCTTGGGGTGCGAGTGCCTGCAACCTGCAACCTGAGACCCGAGACCCGCATCGAGGGAAGGCGATTTCAGCAGGAAACTAGAATCGGGTAGTTTCGACGGCGACCGCAGTATCCGGCGCTTGCTCGCGGGACGCTTCAGGTTTCGCTGGTGTTGGGAGTGCAATCTCGGCAGTGAGAACTGGAACGGATGGCCGCTGGATTCGAATTTCGCCACGACCATAGATTGCGGTCAAAGCCGCTACCGCATCCGGATCCAGCCGCTTGCCGACCAACGAATGGATCATCTTCAAAGCCGCCTGGGGATCGTGAGCGTTCTGATAAGGACGGTTGGTCGTGAGTGCATCAAAAGTGTCGGCCACGGCGATGATGCGCGGCAGTAGAGGAATCTCCTCACCCTTTAGGCCGCGCGGATAACCGCGGCCATCGAGTGACTCGTGGTGAAGTTCGATGCCGGGAATCATGTCTTTCAACTGAGCCACGGGCCTGAGAATGTTGGCGCCTTTGGTGGTATGCGTCTTCATGACGTCGAATTCTTCCGGCGTGAGCGCACCCGGCTTTTTCAGGATGCGATCCTCGATTCCGATTTTGCCAACGTCGTGCAGCTGAGCGGAGATGCGGACGATCTCAATGAAATCTTCGGTCTGTCCGAGTTCGCGAGCGATCATCATCGAGTAGCGCGTAACACGATCAGAGTGACCACGAGTGTAAGGATCTTTTTCGTCAACCGCGCCAGCCAGCATCTGGATGGATCCCATGAAGAGTTCGCGATTTTCATTCGCAGCCCGTTTAAGGTCGAGTACGAACTGTTCGAGTTCTTCCGACATGGTGTTGAAGGTGGCGGCTAGTTCGCCGATTTCGGTGCGGCTTTTCAGTTTTACGCGTTGTGAAAAGTCGCCGCGGGCAATGGCACGGCTGGAATCAGTCAGCACCTCCAACGGATTCGTGATGCGGCGGGCAGCATAGAAGCTAATTGCGACACTGAATAGGACTGCCAACAACGCCAGAAGCCGCGCGGTGCGCTGCATCTCATAGACGCCGCGATAGGCGTCGTCCCGCGGCTTCTGCACCACCACGGCCCAGTCCAAGTTGGTGACAGGACTGTAAGTGCCAAGCATCTTGACGCCGTTTTTCCCTCCTACGCTGAATTCCCGGGTGGGGACGACAAGTTGCGCTTTGCTGCCCTGCTCAACGAAATTTTTAACGATCTCCAGGTTGGTCATGTCCTGGCCCGTCGCATAGTCATGCGTTGCAGCTGCTACCAGGCGGCCTTGGCTGTCGACCACGTAGGGAGTGAGTTCTCCGCGGCTGACTTCCTGCAGACGGCGGATAAGAAACTGCAAATCCACGACCGATCCGATCATGCCCAGGAAGCGTCCGCCGTACATGACCGGCGCGCTAACCAGCATGACCGTACGAGACGACTTGCCGCTCCCTACTACCAGGGTCTGTCCGTTATAAACTCGGCCATCCCGAGCCGCAGCGTAGGCGCGCTCCAATTCGCGTTGCAGAAAAGCGTCGGGGGCGATACGGCCTGCCGAGATTCCCTTGCCGTCGGCGTTGAGCAGAGTGGCATAAGCCAGATCTTCCGAAGAGGAAACAAAATTTTCCAACAGAGCGCGAAGCTCCGGTGCTTCCACATGGGCGGAAGTAATGTCACCACCGCTTGCAACCTGGAGAGCGGAGGAAAGATTTGCCAGCATCATACGCAGCGATTCCTGGTGCTGCGAAATGTCGTCGGCCAGCGAGCGCGTTACCGTGTTCTGTAACAGGCGCTCATTAGTAATAAGACGCTCGCGATTGATCGACTCCACCTGAGCCGAGTAAAAATACATGGGCACCACGCTGACCAAAACGAGCACACTAAGGATTACGTACAGAATCGGAATGCGCGCCGGCATGGTTAGGCGGAATGACAAAGTGGCCCTTTATCGCCGCGATGGTCCACGGCCCAGACTTCGGGTATTCCTTTAAATTTTACTTTGCTTGGAATGCGCAGAAGGGAACGTTAGAGCGGGACAGAGTTACCAAAGTACTCGAAGATCAGTGATCAGTGATCAGTGTTCGGTTGCCAGGCAATAACCAATCAGGAAAAACTGACCACTAGCCACTGACCACCATTCGGGGGGAGATGCATGGCGACTCAAGAACATGACCAATGGAGATATCTGATCATTTGGGAGTTCCGCGTGCGTGCGGGTGGGGGACGGTTCGAAAAGGTGTACGGGCCGCTGGGAGATTGGGCGCGATTTTTTGCCCGCGATGACGGGTATGTCAGAACAGAGTTAAACCATGACTTGAAGGATTCGCGACGGTACACAACCTTGGATTTCTGGATATCAGAGGACGCGTACGAAAATTTTCGTGAGCAGCACGCTTCGGAATACGCAGTGCTGGATCACAAATTTGAGGTGCTGACCGAGAGCGAGTTGGAGATTGGTAAGTTTGAGAGGGTTACGAATCAGTCCTAGTAGGGAGCGCTGAGAGCAGAGCTTTTAAGAACTGAGAGCGATTTCGCTCTTGCCGGTGCGAGTCATCAATTCATGTATCGCATCACGAGGCGATTTATCGTTATGCAAGATAGCGTACATCTGTTCCGTGATCGGCATCTCCACGCTGTGGGCGCGGGCGAGACCGACGGCCGCATGCGTAGTAAAGACACCTTCCGCCACCATCCCATGCATTCCCGCCATGATCTCGGGCAGCTTGCGTCCGCGGCCCAGTTCCACGCCGACGCTGCGGTTACGCGACAGTCCGCCGGTGCAGGTGAGAACCAGGTCGCCCAGCCCTGCCAATCCAGACATGGTTTCTTGGCGTCCGCCGCAAGCGACGACGAGCCGAGTGATCTCTGCCAGCCCCCGGGTGATCAGGGCGGCAATCGAATTGTGGCCGAGACCAAGGCCGTCGCAGACACCGGCTGCAATCGCAATGACGTTCTTGAGCGAGCCGCCCAGTTCGACTCCAATCACATCATCGTTGGTGTAGACGCGGAAACGGGGATCGCTGAATTCCCGCTGTACGGTCCCGGCCAGATCCGGATCTTTTGAGGCTATGGTGATCGCCGTGGGATCACCTCGGGCAACTTCCTTGGCAAAGGATGGGCCGCTTAACGCGCCTAGGCGCGGTAAGAAACTGTCCCGGCGAATGATCTGCGAGATCACTTCTGTCATCCGCAGCAGGGTCTTCTCTTCCACCCCTTTGGTGGCGCTCACCAGCAGCATTTCGCGCTTCAGGTGGGGTCGCATTTCCTGGAATAGGCGTCGGCTGTGCTGGGACGGCATTACGCTGACAACGATTTCGGCATCGCGTAGAGCCTCTGCCAGATTGCCTGTGGCAGAAACGTTTTCTGGTATGGATTGACCGGGAAGAAATAGCTCGTTGACCCGGCGAGCCGCGATGGATTCACGGACTTCCTTCTCGAAAACCCAGAGGCGGATACGATGTCCGCCTTTCCGCCCCAGAACAATCGAGAGCGCGGTACCCCATGCGCCTGCGCCGATGACGGCAATCTGACTCATCCGCGCCTCCACTGGAAGTGAGGTTCGGTGCCGGCATGGAGCCGGCGAATGTTATCGCGATGTTTGCCGATGATAAGAGCAGAAGCGGCTGCCATGAAGACAAGTACCATAGGTGTATTTCCGTAAGCTTTTAGAAGCCAGGCGAGCAGCGGGAAAAGTGCGACCGTAACAATCGAAGCCAAGGAAACATATCGAAAAGCGAACACCATGACGACAAATATTCCAAGCGCAATCAACACAATTTTGGGAGCAAGCATCAGGAACGATCCCAGGCCTGTCGCTACTCCTTTCCCGCCGCGGAATCTGAGCCACACTGGAAAAATGTGGCCGAGGATGGCGAAAAGGGCCGCAACGGCCGCCAGCATCATTGGATCGGGGAATAAAGCACGTGTGACCGCGACAGCGGCAGCTCCTTTTAGCGCATCCAGAAGAAGCGTAAGTATTCCCAGCGCCGGCGAAGAGCGAGCCACGTTGGTTGCCCCAATGTTCCCGCTGCCCGTCTGGCGGACGTCCTGGCCGCGAAAAATACGCAACAGGACGTAACCGAACGGAATAGAGCCCAGAAGATAGCTGAACGCCGCAGTCAGGAAAAATTGGAACATGGTCTCGCGCTCATTGTATTCGTCAGAGCGGTTGCAAGCACTTTCATGGTTGTTATGCTAGTGGGCTACTTTGGAAAGTAGCCCACTACCGTTGGTTACTGCAATGGGAAGGCTGCGATCTTCGTGTAACGCGAAACCCCTCGCTGCGGTTGGCTCTGATACAGAAAAAATTCCCCCGACGTCACCGTGCCGAAATCAGGAATGGTCAGCGCCGCAAGTTTTTCCTGGAGATGCTGGAAAACATTGGGTCCGTGACCCTTCTGTCCTCGCGCCGAGCGCCCGCCCGCGCGAGCGAGCGTGAGGTGGGGACTGAAAGCATGTTCTTCTTTCGGGATACCCAGCCCAAATAAGATCTCGTCCACGGCTTTCGCAAGAGTGCCAAGTTGCGGTGTCGCTTCGATACCAATCCAGAACACGCGAGCCGCCTTTGGCCCTGGGAAGAACCCGTAACCGCGAAAGCTAGTATCCATAGCCTCGGCATGAACAGATGAAAGTGCCTGCTTGATCTTTTCTACAAAGTCGGGCGGTTTTTCACCTACGAACTTGAGAGTGACATGCAGCAACTCTGGCCGGACCCACCGAGCATCGGGCGCGAAGCCGCGCACGCCTTCCATGAAGCGTGTAATGTGGTCACGGATTGCTTCGTCGATGTCGAGAGCAACGAAGATACGCATGGAAGAAGGGCAGCGTTTAGCACTCAGCACTTAGCATTTAGCCATTCTGGTTTCGCGGCGTTGCCCAAGAGGGCCCCGTGTCCAAGCCTTCACTAGCCAATGCTAAGTGCCAAACGCTAAGTGCCAAGTGCCGAATGCTGAATGCTGAATGCTTCTTCCCCCTCACATTACTTTTCGTCGAATCATATCCAGCGCTTGCTGTGCCGCAAACCAGCGGATTCTTTTGCGATCGCCGGGGAAGTTGCGTTCTATGACCTCGGTTCCGCGGTCGCCAGCCAAAGCGTGAAATACCAAGCCCACTGGTTTATCTGGAGTGCCGCCGGTTGGTCCGGCAACGCCGGTTATACCCACACCGAAAGTGGCACCGCAACGCTGTCGGATTCCTTCCGCCATGGCTTTGACGACTTCCGCACTCACTGCCCCGTACTTTTTGATCAGATCCGGCGGCACTGCGGCGAACTTGGTCTTCAGTTTGTTGGAGTAAACAACTGCACCTCCGAGAAAATATCGCGAACTTCCGCTAACGGAGGTGATGCGCTCTGACAGAAGTCCTCCGGTACAGGACTCGGCGACGGCTAACGTGGCGTTACGCATTTGCAAATAATATCCAACGATCTGTTCGAGCGAATCGCCGTTATCGGAAAAAACCAGATCGTCGAGTTCCTCTTCAATCTTTTCGACCAATTGATCGACGCGTTCCTGGGCGGCTTCAAGTGAGTGCGAGCGGCTCTTGAGATGTACTTGAATTTCGCCGGCTCCGGCCAGGACCGTGGTCTGAACGTCAACAAAGCGGTTGTAAATAGGCGCGATACGGGCATCGCATTGCGACTCTGCCATCATGGCGATTTTTAGAGTACGAGTCGCAATGAATTGTTGCGGCACCTTCGCGCGTAACAGATCCATACATTGCTTTTCAAACAGAGCTTTGAGCTCATGCGGTGGGCCGGGCAGTAAGACGATAATTTTCTGACGTCCATCGGAAGACCCGGTGAGCCACTGCCCGGGCGCGGTGCCGTTTGGGTTCGGCAGAACGATGGCTCCGGCAATGACCTCTGCCTGCTTGAGATTGTTGGCAGACATCTTCATTTTGCGTGCCGCGAACCGTTGCTCGAGGCTACGAACGATTTCAGGATCGCGATGAAGCTTGAGCTCCAACGCCTCGGCCACTGCTTCCCGGGTGAGATCGTCTTCCGTCGGTCCAAGGCCGCCCATGAATATGATGATGTCGGCACGCGATATGGCCAGCCGAGCCGCGGCGGTGAGATGCTGGCGATTGTCCCCCACAATGGTTTTGAAAATCACTTCCACGCCCAACTGGTTAAGTTTTTCGGTGAGGTAAAGGGAATTCGTATCCTGACGGAAAGGAGTCAACAGCTCCGAGCCAATGGCGATGATCTCGGCGTTCACGAATAAAAGTGTAAACGATAGCTGTTACCTATCAAGCGGACCGAAGATGATCACGAAAATTCAGGATGGCAGTTCCGACAACGGAGGCAACCCCTGAATGCCCCACGAAAGATGGTGGACACCGTTGGTGGTGGCGAGGACTGCTGAGCGCCCCGGCGCGAACGCAAGGCCAACCAAGCCGGGGCCGGCGACCTCCAAAGATGCCTTGCCGTCAGGCGTGATCTTCACAATCCCACGCTTGCCGGAGAGCGATGCCGCCAAGTAGAGATTTCCTTGCACATCGAAGGCGAGACCTTGGGGACGCCCCAAGCCGCGATAGAAAGTTGAAACGCTTCCTTGCGGATCGACTTTGTAAACGCAATCGAAGCTGGAAGTGGTTGGTCCAGTCACAAACAGATCGCGGTGCGGACCAAAGGCCAAGTGGTACGCGGAGACACTGGCTTCGAGCGTAGCGAAAACAAAGATCTGACGATCGCGTGCAATCTTGAAGATGGTGCCACTGCGGTCGCCGACATAGAGATTCTCATCCTTGTCGAAGGCCATACCAGTGGCGATGCCCATCCCCTCGGCATAGGACGACATCGTCCCATTGGGCGCGACCCGATACACCGTGCCATCGAATCGAGAAGAAACATACATCTGGCCGGCGTGGTCAAAGGCGATGGCAGTTGGATTCATCAATTCGGTGAGAAAAGGTTTGACGTTGTAGTTGGTATCAATCTTGTAGATGGCTACTGGTACTTTCTGTCCACGCGGTCCCGAGAATGTGACAAAAATATTGCCTTCGGCATCCAACGCCGGGTTGGTGACCGGATGCAAGTTCTCAGCAATTGCGACTGCAACCGTCATCTGATGGGGATTGCTGGCGTGACCATTGGTCGAAACCACAACCGGGCCCGAAGCCGCACCGGGCGGAACTCGAGCGATGAGAAACTCGTCCGAGCTGATTACTACTGCGCCTTCGATGTCGCCAAATTTCACGCGTGGACGGCGCAAATCGAGCGGCCGAAGATCACTTCCGACAATTCGCACTTCGCCACCAGGCAGAGCCGCAGCCGGGTGCACAGCCGTGATATGCGGCCTGCCATTGACGTTCTTCTTGCTCATCAGACGGTCGGAAATTCCCATGGACTTCAATTTCCTTACTGCGCGTGCACACCAAAAGGCTATTTCAACAGGCCAAAATGCAGCCCGATCTGCATACAAGCCAGGGCGTAAAGACCCGCTCCCACGTCGTCAAGCACAATACCCACGCCTTCGCGAAGTTTCTCGAGGTGGCGTAGCGGCGGCGGCTTTACAATATCGAACCCGCGAAAAAGTATAAAGCCCAGCACCAGAGATTTCCACGTTGCGGGTACGGCGATGAAGGTAATGAGCTGCCCCGCCACTTCGTCAATGACAACAAACTGGGGATCTTTGAGAGCAGCGGCCCAGCTGACGCGGGTAGCAGCGGGTATCCCGATCACGACAGCTAGGCAAGCGAGAACGCACGTGATGGCGGTTTGCCATCCAGGATTGAACCAGCGGGTTAGGAGCCACCAGAGCAGTACGGTCGAAGCTGAGGCCCAAGTGCCGGGGCCGGGACGGATGCGACCGATCCCGATGAACGTAGCGACCAGCGTAGCCCATCGTGGCGCGCGGGACAGAGCCGGCGGGACGCCAGCGCTACGGTCGAGAGTATTGCCGACACTATTCTTCGGGGTCATCTTTTTTCCCCTCCGAGTCGCTTACATCGAGCAGGGGAGACGAGATTACATACGCGCCACTGGCCCACTTACCCAGGTCGATCAGGCGGCAACGTTCGCTGCAGAAAGGGAACTCCGGATCTTTGGGGGTTACCAGCTTTTTGCAGGTGGGGCAGTGCAGTCTAACCGTGCGTTTGCGAACCATAAAGCCAGGCTTTGGTGCAGGGTGCTCGCTAAACTAGAATTTTCGCCACAAGGTCATAATCGTGAGTTTCGGTGATCTGGCAACGGTAGAACTGCCCTGCTGCCGGGATGATTTCCTCGGGCAGATCGGTTACAAAAACTTTGCCGTCAATCTCAGGAGCGTGCATCACGGTACGTCCTTCGAGCAGCAAGTCGCTTTCCTCCGACGTGCCCTCCAGCAGCAAATCCAGTTCTTTGCCGAGTAGGGCTCTTTTTTTCTTCTTACTGATGCCGCGCTGAATCTGCATCAGTCGTTTGCGACGGCGTTCGATTTCACGGTTCGGGAGCTTCTTTTCGATGGAGAAAGCTCCTGCGCCTTCCTGATCGGAGTAGCCGAAAGCTCCCATCCAGTCAAACTCCGCCTCGCGAACGAACTCGCATAGTTCTTCAAACTCATTCTCAGTTTCACCGGGAAAGCCCACGATGAACGACGTACGGAGCGTGACATCAGGAACGGTCCGCCGCATTTCCTGGATGGAACGTAGAAAGATATCCGCGCCACCGCCGCGTTTCATGCGCTTCAGCACTGCCGGTGAAGCGTGCTGCAGAGGCACATCGATGTAAGAGCAAATCTTGTCGTGGGCCGCAATGGTTTCCAGCAGCCGGCGGCTGATTTTGTTGGGATAAGCGTATAAGAATCGGATCCAGCGCAGCTCTTCGATGTTGGCAAGTTTTTCGAGCAGCAGAGCCAGGCCATCTTTAAGGCCGAAATCCTCTCCGTAGCAAGTTGTGTCCTGGCCAATGAGAGTAATTTCACGCACGCCGGAACTGGCGAGACGTTCCGCCTCAGCAACTACGGATTCAAATCGACGAGAGCGGAATTTGCCACGCAACTGCGGAATGATGCAAAAAGTACAGGGATGATCGCAGCCCTCAGCAATCTTGATATAAGCCGTGTGGTTCGCTGTGGCGAGAATTCTGGGGGTTGCGTCGTCGTATAGATAGTTAGGTAAATCGGCGATGGCGCCTTCCCAGGATTCGCGTGAGAAACGCCCTTGCGCTTCGCGAGCATCTCCCTCAGCACGCGAGGTCAGGATTCTGAACGGAGAATTTTCAACTGGAATTGGCGCAATTCCGGCGGCCGCGAGGATATTTTCCAGTTCTCCTGTGCCGACCACAGCATCCACTTCCGGGATGTTTTTCCGTATGTCGTCGCGGAAACGTTCGACCAGGCAACCGGCAACTACGAGTTTCCGAGCACGGCCGGAATTCTTATGGCGCGCCATTTCGAGGATAGTATTGACCGATTCCTGCTGTGCACTCTCGATGAAGGAACAGGTGTTGACCACAAGGATGTCGGCATCCTCGGCATGCGGAGTCAGTTGAGCCCCGGCCTGTGCCAGCATGCCCATCATGACCTCACTGTCTACCAGATTTTTCGGGCATCCCAGACTGACGAAGCCAACTTTAGGCGGCGGGGCGGACGAAGTCTTACCACGAGCAGGCGCGTCCTGAATCGCCACAGATGAGGGTTTTGGTGACATGCGATCTCTTAATTCTAACATTGTCCCAACCGGCAGCCTTGACGCAGTGACAGGTGCGGACTTTGACGCACCACCTGAGCCATTATCCACAACAAGCTACGTCGCAAGGGCGTGCTACCCTAGTCGCGCTCACCATAAGCCGCTTTAAAGGGGAGAGGAAATGGCGCCGAAATTCTTTGGGTTCGCGATCCTGGTGGCGACGACGATCTTTGCCACGAGTGCCGTTGCCCAAGACAGAAATGAGCTGACAGGAATTATCGGACGCACCTTCATCAGCGACCAGGGTGTGAGGGGCGCGACTGGTGCCGACACGGTCCTACACTCCGGGAATGGGCTGACATTTGAAGTGAACTATGGCCGAAGAATTTGGAGCAGCCCCTTGGCCGCACTGACCTTTGAAGTTCCCTTCGCGCTTAACCCGGATGAAGATTTACATTTCAAGCAGAATGTCATACCCGTAGGATATCGTTCGTATTTTATTACTCCGTCCATTCGCGCCAACCTGTTTCCGTCCAATGGGCTTTCGCCATGGATCAGCTTTGGCGCAGGCTTTGGCCATTTCAGCGAAAAATCCGAGCTCGAATTTGGTGGAGTCAACCCGGGTAAAACTGGAACTAGCACGGGAGTATTCCAGATGGGCGTGGGAATAGACTTGAGGATTTTCAATTACCTAGCGTGATTTTAATTCTGGCGTGCCCCAG
>MNGW01000160.1 GCA_001918935.1 Acidobacteriales bacterium 13_1_40CM_3_55_5
CGGCCTGCGCCTTGCGGATGCTTCACAACTTCACGGGACCAATTTACTCAGCAGCACGATGTCCGCCTCGCTTTTTCCTACGGCCGCATAAATGGAGTGTCCATCGGATGACCATGAGACACGCCGGGCTATAAGGGTGGATTCATTTCCAAAATCAGTGATGCGATGCATCTCGCCGCCCGCTGTGGGTAAGGCCCAGATATTGGTGCTGCCGCCATCCGTCAGCAGCAGAGCCAGCCACTTGCCGTCGGGGGAGAGAACCGGCTGCATGGCCATGGACAAGGGTGGAAGTCGCGAGCCAGCTATCCGGACCATCGCTTGCGCCGGCGCAGTTTCAGGATTGGACCGCAGCATTTCGATGTCCGCAGAACCATTTACATTCGCCAGCTCGCGAGCAAAATAGAGGGTGCCGTCGGGACCAACGGCCGGCCGCTGGCCCTCATTCCGGACGACTATGTTCTCGTTGCTGTCAGGCGCTCTTTTCAAAATTCGATAGGATCCGTCGCGCGCAGGTTCGGCAAAATAGAGCCAGCGGCTGTCGGGCGACCAGGCCGCCCAGCCGCCAATCTCGGAAATTTTGCGGGCATTAGTCCCATCGGGGTTGATCATCCACTGGTCCACGTTCCAGCTGGTTCGGCTACGAGTCACGTAGGCGATGTTGGCTCCATTCGGCGACCAGACCGGCAGCCCCAGTGCAAGGCGCGGATCCTGTTCGAAAGTGATTTGACGGGTAGCGCCGCTTTCCAGATTCACAATCCACAAATTGCCATGGCCACCGCTGTCGCTGAGATAAACCAATTCGCGATCGTGAGGGCCCACCGAAGGAGCTTGTACGGCTCCGGTCTGATGCGTGATCTGGAGTCCCCGCCGAGTGTTGTCTTGCGGTTTGCCATCCACCGGATACTTCCAGATATCGAATTGAGTTCGCGACCTGCTGGCGACTAAGTTTCCACTCCCATCCAGATCAGGCGAAATATAGGAAGTCTCCCCAAAAGTAAGCTGCCGCAAATCCTTGCCTGCGAGACTCACCGACCAAAGATTCATGGTGGGCAGGTACAGCATGGTCTCGCCACGCGAAGTGGAGTACACCACGCCCGAGCTATCGGGGAGCCATGCGAACCCGCCCAGAGGATTGCTGTCTTGTGTCACCGCCTTGGGGGGTCCGCCGGTCACTGGCACGTAATAAACGTCGTAATTGAACACTTGGCCGTGTTGGAATCCGACCATGCGACCATCGGGGGACCATCGCAAACTTGAATAGCCTCCAGGAGGGAGGCCGGTCAGGGTTTTGGCGTTAGCGCCGTCGCGATCGGCAATTGCCAATTCGATCTGTCCCTCTTGGGTCCTGAGATAGGCGATGTGCTTGCCGTCGTGACTGATATCGCCGCCGCCAATGCTAGTAGCGATAGGACGTGCGGTGCCGCCCAAGGCGGAAATTTCCCAGATCGTTCCTAAACCATTGGGCTCGTGTGAAGGCGTGTAATAGAACAATGAAGCCGAATCCGGCGACCATCGCGGAGATTGATGATCGTTATCGTCATGAGTGATTTGCAGCGGCATCCCGCCCGCCAGCAGCCGGACCCAGACCTGCCGCCTGCTACCGATATCCGCCGTGAATGCCACTGACTTGCCGTCCGGCGAAAGCGCGGGAAATTCTTCCAGACCTACGAAATCCGTGAGACGCCGCAACACCACTGGACCTGAGGTCCGCGCCGGAGGCCGCAACCAACGCGCCGCTAGAAATCCTACTCCTCCGGCCGCGAGTACTGCCGCTATAACCCAAACCGGAAATCGCCGTCGTGAAAGTTTCTTCGCCTGAAGTGCGATAGCCGAGCCACTGCCTTCGTCGTCGCGCGTGAGCAACTCAAGATTGAAAGCCAAATCACGCGCCGACTGGAACCTTTCCGCCGGGTCCTTCTCCAGGCAACGGTGCACGATGCGGGCTAGCGCGGGTGAAAGATTACGAACTGAACTCGAAAGCTCCGCTGGTTCTTCCCTCAAGATCGCGCTCATAGTGTCGGCGGAAGTCGCACCTTGGAAAGCACGGCTTCCGGACAGCATTTCGTAAAGGATTGTGCCCAGGCTGAAAATGTCGGAGCGATGGTCTGCGACCAGGCCGCGCACCTGCTCCGGCGACATATATCCCACGGTCCCGAGCACCATGCCGGGCTCAGTGGACCCAGCGATGGCTATGGTGCTGTGCATTTCGCTGGGCTCGGGTGCCCTTAGCTTAGCCAGACCAAAATCGAGGATCTTCACCAATCCATCGCGGGTTAGAAAAATGTTTTCAGGCTTTAGATCCCGATGAACGATCCCCTGATCGTGGGCTGCCGCCAGCCCGCGTGCAATCTGTACGGCGTAGTCCACCGTCTTGCGGACCGGGATCGTTCCTTGCTTGAGCCGCTCGCGCAGCGTCTGGCCCTGCAGCAGTTCGGTGACCAGATAAGGCGTGTTTCCGTTCCTCGTGCCGAAGCGATATACGGCGACGATATTGGGATGATTGAGTGCGGCCGCGGCCCGGGCTTCCTGCTCAAAACGCCGCAGCCGGTCGGGATCGGAAGCCAGTTGCTCGGGCAGCAGCTTAAGCGCGACTTCACGGCCCAAGCTGTTGTCGCGGGCTCGATACACTTCGCCCATGGCCCCGGCACCGAGCGGCGCCAGGATTTCGCAGTCTCCGAACTCCGTTCCTGCGGGGATGGGCATAAGTCAGAGAATTATAGGCGAATCCAGTTCTGGAAATTTTCCCGGACCGGAGCT
The DNA here is from genome assembly GCA_001918935.1 of Acidobacteriales bacterium 13_1_40CM_3_55_5. Classification (GTDB taxonomy): domain Bacteria; phylum Acidobacteriota; class Terriglobia; order Terriglobales; family Acidobacteriaceae; genus 40CM-3-55-5. Next base: position 2,758 of record MNGW01000160.1, read on the forward strand.
AGACTTTGCGCATTATGGATGCTACGACTTTGCGGGACTACGCAACTGACGCAATCCGCTGGTGGGAACCAAAGCGCATCGCCTATAACGTCGCCCTCATAGCAGTAGTCGGCGCCTGCTTTCTAGTCAGGCTCCCGGTTTCAAAACAGACCCTTACCCCGGATACCCTGCTTTTCCTTTTCGCCCTCGCGGTATTGGCGAATGTCGCTTATTGCGCGGCGTACGTGGTGGATGTCTTCGTGCAGATGTCCGGATTCCGCGAACAGTGGCGCGCCTATCGCTGGATGCTGTTCTTTATCGGCATGTCCTTCGCAGCCATTTTAGCCAGATTTTGGGCATTAGGTGTGTTCTACCACGGATCGCACTGAGCACGCTCACGAAAGGTAACTGCCTGCATGAAAAGACGGACATTGCTCCAAGCTCTTCCCGCAGCGGCATTTATTCACTCATCGCTCTGGGCGGCTTCACGATACAGCGACGATCCTAATCAAGGTTCAACCAAAGTCTACGAACTCCGCGTCTATGAAGCCGCCCAGGGAAAATTGGCAGAACTGCTGGCTCGCTTCCGCGAACACACCACAAAGCTTTTCGATAAACATGGAATGAAAAACGTGGCTTATTGGACGGCCATCGATGAGCCGAAAAAGAGCAATACCCTCATCTATATCCTCGAGCATCCCAGCCGGGAAGCTGCAGCCGCTAATTGGAAATCCTTTCAGGACGACCCGGAGTGGAAAAGTGTACGCGACAAATCCGAAGCGAACGGCAAACTGGTGGAGAATGTCGAGTCCACCTTCCTCGCTCTGACCGACTTCTCTCCGCCCTTGCGGCTAAAATAGATCAAGCAAGCTTTAGGCAGGCCATTTGGGTGGTTCTAGTCCTTGTGCTCCAGACTACCCTGCGCAACGCCCCTGCATCTCACACTCGTCCAGAAAGGTTGCTATTTATGGGCTGGATTGCGGATCAATTCGAAAGTCGCGCTGCTTCTCAATCAACCGAAAACTCAGGTCAATCAAACTCCCAAGGGTTTGAAGTGAAGGCGGAAGATACATGGACCAAGCTGATGGAAGGCTTCCGTCAGGATGTGGAGGAGTTCCAGCGGCTGAACGGAGACGCTGAGTTCAAACAGCTCTCCGACTTGAGCTGTCGCATTTCAAACCCGGCGGCACACATCGCAGCCCTGGTCACCGCCGATATGTCAGCCCAGACTATCCAGTACACGTACGAGCCGGAAAGCGCAGATAGTGCGGTTCCGGAGGGCGGCGTTCTTTCCCTGCGGCCATCCGAGCACTGGGTTGAGCTTTATTCCGCCGACCAGCGGTTGACGTCCGATCAAGCCCGGCAGCTCATTCTCGAACCTCTGCTGTTCCCGAAAGCAGCGACCAGCGCGGACGAAGATACGGCCGCTTAACGCGCGGCTTCCATTAGATGCAGGTCAGAATGCGGACAACTAAGTTCTGACTTCTCCGCTGTCCCACTCGACGCCGCCCGAGCCTGCACGATAAGCTAGATAGTTTCCCAATGGAGGTTCCATCGCATGCGTCAAGCGGTCGCACGGCTGTGGCCGGAGATGGAGTGGATCCAGAACGCAAAATTGCGCTCACAGGTTACCGAAACCTGGATCAAAGCTCTGGAACGCAGTCCGCTGAAGGCCGACGACCTGAATCGCATTCCGTTCACCTTGCTGGTGCCGAATTGTCCGATCACTTTTATGGAGCACAAGCGCTGTGTGGTGCATATCGCGCGTCAGAGTGCGCAAGCGATGCAGGAGTTTATGGGACGCGCTTTGCCTATCGACATGGACACCGTGATTGCCGGCGCCATCCTCGCCGACGTCGGCAAGTTGCTGGAGTACCAACTCGGCCCGGACGGTAAGAGCCGGCAGAGCGAGCGGGGAGAAGCGCTGCGCCATCCATTCACGGGTGTGGCCTTGGCGCTCGAGTGCGGAGTACCTGATGCCGTTTGCCACATCATCGCCGCCCACGCTGCGGAAGGAGATTTAGTTAAGCGCACTACTGAGGCCTACATCGTGCACCACGCCGACTTCATGGCGTTTTTGCCGTTCAAGAATCCGAAGAACATCAAGGTGAAATAGGAGAAACTTTGTCCGCTGCGAAAGAAATGCCTGTAGCCAAAGAGACCGTCACCGCCAAGATGTCGTGCTGGGCCGCCGGCCTTGAGTACAAACATTTGTCACAGGATGCGGTGTACCAGGCCAAACGTTTTCTGCTGGATTCTGTGGGCTGCGCCCTGGGCGGCAATCAGCAGCATGATGTAAAAATCGCGTTCGAAGTTCTCGATGAGATCGCTGGCCGCGGACCGGCGACCGTCATTGGCACGGGAAATAAGATCGATGTGGTCTCAGCATCGCTCGCCAATGCGCTCATGATTCGCTGTATGGATTACAACGATATTTACTGGAAACAGGATCCGTCGCATCCCTCGGACATTTTCCCCGCAGCGCTGGCTTGTTGTGAGCGTGCAAAAAGTGATGGCAAAGAATTGATTGTGGGACTTGTCCTGGGGCATGAATTCGAAATGCGTTTCTGCGAAGCCGCTTTTCCAGGCATTCGCGAACGTGGCTGGCATCACGCCACCCTGACGGCTTTTGTTTCCCCAATCGTTGCCGGCCGCGCTTTGCGCCTCGACTGGGAGCAGATTCAGCACGCGATTGGCATCTCTGCCAGCCGGCACGCCACGCTGGGCGCGGCTACTGCGGGCAAGTTGACCATGATGAAAAACACCGTCGATCCCATGGCTACGCAAAGCGGAGTGCTCGCGGCGCTGATGGCAGAGAAGGGATACACCGGGCCGGAACATGTGGTCGATGGCAAAGAAGGTCTGACCCACTGCTTTGGTCCGGATTGGAAGCTGGATTTGTTGACTGATGCACTGGGAGAATCCTGGCGCATTACGCAGTGCGGAATGAAAGCGTTTCCCACGGAAGCGCTCACACATACTCCGATCTCAGCCACGCTCGACCTGGTCAAGCAGAACGATCTCAAGCCGGACCAGGTGCAGAAAGTGCAGATCAGATCTCTGGCCCGCGCTGCCGATATTTTGTCGGACCCCAGCAAGTACGATCCGCGTTCCAAGGAGACGGCCGACCATTCGCTTCCCTACGTGATTGCGGCGGCGCTGGTCGATCGGCAAGTCACTCCCGCGCAATTCACCATGGAAAAGATCATGGATCCGGCAATTCGGGCTCAGTTGAAAAAAATCGAAGTCGTCGCTGATCCCGAGATTGAGAAAGTATTCCCTGCTTTGCAACGGGTGATCGTAAACATCACTACCAAAGATGGGCGGACGTTCACGCAGCAATTGGATTATCCCAAAGGCGATCCACGCAATCCGCTCACAGATACGGAGATCGAAGAAAAATTCGCGGCACTGGCAGAAGGCGTACTTTCCAAGAGCGCGCAGCAGAAGGTTAAGGACGCGATCTGGAACCTGGAGAAAATTGGCGCCGTAAGCAAGCTGATGGGAATGATGAAAGCGGATGTGCGGAAGAAGCCGGCGCAGCGTAGCGCGACTGGAGAAAAGAAAAAAGCCGCGAACAAACGCCGTTGATTGGCCATCTGGACTTGGGACGGAACAGTAAGCTTCCAACCGTCACGCTGCAGTCCCGCAGGGACGGCACAATATTAGCCCAGCGCTTCAGCGCTGGGTAGGCGATGACGATGGATTGAGCCAGGTCGCAGAACCAAGGAACCGAAGAAAAGAGAGGAAGTAAAAGCCAACAACAACCGAAATCTTATGGGCCAGACCATCGTTGAAAAAATCGCGCAGATACATCTTGCAGAGGGTCCCAAGCGGCCACTGCGGACGGGAGATTTCGTCTCCATCCGTCCGCGTCACGTGATGACTCACGACAACACTTCCGCGGTGATGAGCAAGTTCAAAGGCATCGGCGCCAAAAAGATTCACGATCCCAAGCAGTTGGTTTTCGCGCTCGATCACGACATTCAAAACCGCGAAGACTCGAATCTTGCCAAGTACCGCGCGATTGAAGCATTCGCGAAACAGCACGGCGTTGACTTCTATCCCGCGGGCTCCGGAATCGGCCACCAGATTATGGTGGAGCGCGGATATGTGGTCCCGGGATCTTTCGTGGTTGCGTCCGATTCGCATTCCAATATGTACGGCGCACTGGGCGCGATAGGCACGCCTATCGTCCGCACCGATGCTGCCGCAGTTTGGGCCACGGGAGAGTTCTGGTGGCAAATTCCCCGCTCAGTACAAGTCGTGCTCGAAGGCAGCCTGCCGCAAGCCGCGACTGGAAAAGACATCATCATTACGCTCTGTGGTCTCTACAACCATGACGAGGTACTGAACGCCGCGGTCGAGTTTACCGGCCCGGGCGTAGCCAGTCTGTCCATGGACGCTCGCCTTTCCATTTCGAATATGACCACCGAATGGGGACCTCTGGTCGGTTGGTTTCCGGTGGATCAAGTGACGATCGACTATTTGAAAGGTGTGAAGCGCCGTCTGGCCGCGCAGGGGATCGAGCGTTTTACCGATCGAGATATCGAAAACTGGTCAAAGAACTCGCCGCGTCCAGACCCGGATTCAGTTTATTCCGCGCGCATCGTGCTGGACTTGAACCAGGTAACTCCGCATGTCTCCGGCCCTGACACCGTGCAGGTGATGGCTTCTCTCGCTGAAATGGAAAAAAATAGAGTCGCGATTCAGAAAGCCTATTTGCTTTCCTGCGTCAATTCTCGCGTTGAGGACTTACAGGCGGCCGCGAATGTTCTCCGCGGGAAAAAAGTCGCAGCCGGAGTGAAATTTTATCTCGGCGCTGCCAGTAAATGGGTTCAGGAAGAAGCCGAAAAGCGCGGCATCTGGCAGACATTGCTGGACGCAGGCGCGAATCCTCTGCCTGCCGGCTGCGGCCCCTGCATTGGCCTGGGAGTTGGATTGCTTGAACCGGGCGAGGTTGGAATCTCCGCCACCAATCGTAACTTCAAAGGTCGAATGGGATCACGCGATGCCAAGTGTTATCTCGCCAGTCCGGAAGTGGTTGCTGCTTCCGCGCTCGCTGGATACATTTGTGGCCCGCATCACATGAGCGATCACTCTCCGGACCGAAGCTACACCGAATTTGCCGGCGGTGCCGCCGCGGAAAAAGTTGATATTCTCCCCGGTTTTCCAGAGCACGTGCGTGGACGATTGGTGTTCATGCCACAGGACAACGTCAATACCGACGCCATTTACGGGAAAGACTACACTTACCGCGACGACGTCACGCCGGAAATGATGGCGAAGGTCGTCATGGAGAATTATGATCCGCAGTTTGCATCGCGCACCCAAAAGGGCGACGTGATCGTGAGCGGCTTCAATTTCGGAACTGGCTCCAGTCGCGAGCAGGCCGTCACGGCGCTCAAGGCCAAGGGCATTCCGCTGGTGATTGCAGCCAGCTTCTCGCAGACTTATTTACGTAACGCTTTCAATAACGGTTTTCTATGTGTGGAAGTGCCGGAATTGGTGAAGCGCTTGCGCCAACAGTTCACCAAGGAAATCGCGGCGAAAGAAAAAACGATTATCCCTGGCGAAGAGATTGATATCGACTTCACCTCGGGAGTAATTCGCTGGCGCGACCAGCAGTTCGCATTTCCGCCGCTGGGAAGTGTCCCGCAGTCGCTGGTAATTGCCGGCGGAGTTGAGAATCTGGTCGCCACAAGATTGGGACTCGCCTAACGGATTTTCATTCAGGAGAAAAACCGCACGAATGGCAAAGCATTCAGTTGTAACCATGCCGGGGGACGGCATCGGCAATCAAGTCCTGCCCGAGGCATTACGCGTGTTGAAAGCCGTAGGATTTGACGCCGACTACATTCACGCCGATATCGGATGGGAATGCTGGCGGAACGAAGGCAACGCCTTGCCGCAGCGCACTATTGATCTGCTCTCCAAGCACAAACTGGGTTTGTTTGGAGCGATCACTTCAAAACCTAACAAAGAAGCCCAAGCCGAATTGAAGCCGGAATTGCGCGACAAGAAATATCTGCATGCGCCCATGCATCGGTTTTACCGGCAATCCTTTGAATTACATTCGCAAGCGGACTGACGGGCGCTTCGACGAGCCGCAGATAGATACCACCGTATTCCGCCAGAATACGGAGGGCATGTACGCCGGCGTCGAATGGACGAACCCCCCGGAAAATGTCCGCTCCGCTCTGGGCACCCATCCCAAGTTCAAGCATTTTGCTTCCACTCCCAGCCCCGATCTCGCGGTGAGCCTGCGAATCATCACGCGTCCTGCAGCCAGACGCATCGTCACTGCGGCATTTGAGTACGCCAAAAAGCGCGGATTCAAAGGCGTGACTATCTGTGAGAAGCCCAACGTAGTGCGCGAGACTTCCGGCATGATGGAAGAAACGGCCAAGGAAGTGGCGAAGAATTATCCCGGAATCGCGCTCTGGTCCACGAATATTGATGCGCAACTGATGTGGCTGA
>MNGW01000156.1:0-1487 GCA_001918935.1 Acidobacteriales bacterium 13_1_40CM_3_55_5
GGTGTCTGTCCTCGTGGTGCCCAGGTACGGCAGCGGTGCGGGCGCTGGCTCAATCCACTTTCGTCGCATAAAAAGACTACGGGCTTCGACCTACGGACGGGGAATATGGGAATTCTGGTCGGATTTCCAAGCTGCTTTTTCCAACAATCCCCTCACCGTCTTTGTCGGTCAGACAGCCGTATTCGCGGGTACTCTGACAGGCTCGAATGGATACACCAGCTCAGTCGATTTGAGTTGTACGGCTCCAACGGCACTGGCTTGTATCGTTTTACCCAACAAAACGACGCCGACGACCAGTGGGGTTTCAATCACGGTGACTGTCACTGGTCCCGCGGGAGACTACGCACTCAACGTAGCTGGAACCGATCCCAGTGGAGTCGCCCATAATTTTCCTCTGACCCTGCACGTCGTGAACTTCAATTTGACGCCGCCGGCTCCCTCGAGCATCATGGTCAACCGGCCCAACAGTTCCGTCCCTGTGAGCTTTCAAGCTACGGCAGCAGGTTCGTTCGGTGCGGCCGTGGATTTGTCTTGTACCGGTTTACCGTCAGGGGCAACGTGTAATTTTCAGCCATCGAGCACTATCTTCCCCACCTCAGCCAGCCCGGTTCCCGTCACTTTAACCATAAGCACTAGTACGGTCACACCGAGTGGCGTGTTTCCGTTGACAATCAACGGAGCCACGAGCGGCCTGAACAGGACTCAGAATCTGAGTCTGACGGTTACCGCCAATGCGGACTACACATTAGTGATCAGCAATCCGTCACAGTCCGCAATACCCTTGGGCGCGGTAACATTCAACGGCACGCTCACGGCATTCAACGGTTACGGCAGCACGGTGAACCTGAGTTGTGGCACGGGCGCGCCGCCAACCTGTACACCTTCGCCAGCGAGCGTCACTCCAACTTCGGGAGGAGTTGTTTTTACCGTATCCGCCAGCAGCAACCTGGGGCAGAATTACAGTTTCGACGTCGTCGGCCAGGGCACCGATTCTTCGGCAACCCTCCATTCATACAGGGTGACGCTCAGCTGAATTTTCGATTTCAATCTCACGAATAGTTCCGGCGCCCAAACCACCAAAGCTGGTCTCTCTGCAACTTACAATCTGCACGCGGCGCCTTTGGGCGGCAACTTTCCGAACCTAGTAACTCTCTCCTGCACCGGTCTACCTGCGAGAAGCACCTGTTCATTTAATCCTGCGCAAGTGAACTCCGGTAGCGGAGATACCGCGATCATTCTCACCATCGCAACCAATGCACCTATTCCCGTTTCCGCGAAATTACGGGCGAGTCTTAGGTTAGCTGCTTACGCTTTACTGCTACCCGGCGTGCTGGTGGTTGGCGGTTTCAAGCGTTGGCTTCCGAAAAGTAGATGGTATTCCCCTCTTTTGCTGCTGCCGCTTATGCTTCTGATGATTGGCCTTCTGCAGGCTTGTGGTGGTAGAGGAGGAGCGGGCGGCGGAGGCGGCGGTCAACCTGGGACGTCCC
>MNGW01000156.1:1504-11465 GCA_001918935.1 Acidobacteriales bacterium 13_1_40CM_3_55_5
AACGGCTGATAACTTCCCCAGTTCGTGCCTCTAAAAACTTACTCGCCCTAGGGTATGTACTGTATTATGATTTTTCATTGAGTCGACGACTAGCTGCATTTCCTCCGTGGCTTTGTGCAACCAATTGCACATGCATTAGAGACGCAAGCCAAAAAATCGCCTTGCTTCTCTCTAAGTAGCTCAGTCTACGACCATTAAAAGTGTGAGCTTCGCACAGGCAATTGGCTTTCGCCGTGCTTATATAACGGCAGGCTGTAACAATTTAAGGAAGGTATACCTTATGCGCGCTGTTTCTTTTGGAAAGATAACCTTAGCCGCCATTTTCATGGCTGGCCTTGTCCTTGCCGTGGCACCGTCAGCTTCGGCCACCACTTTCGGAACTTGTGCTTTCGATACCGCCACAAACACTTTGACCGTAACGGAAGGACCAGAGTCCTCCGCTGATCACGGAGGAGTCGATTGCAATTTGAAAGACGTTAGCTCTGGCCTGTTCAGTCCCGGAGGCAATCAGTTCTTCTCTCTCACCGAGCCGAGCGCTTCCGCTTCTGAGTTCCCTTGCAGTGATAGGGTGGACGTAACCAACAATCACGTGACCATGATCTCCGATCCACGCGTTCCTGATCACGGGCTGCCGTGCACTCCCAACCGTACGCAAGTGCCCGAAGTTGCTGTTGGTAACTTGGGCTTTGGCGCCGATCTGGGCACCATTCTCGCGCTATGCAGCGGAAGACTTACAGGCGGTGGGAACTGTACAGGTACAGTTACCCCGGTAAGACTCATCGTCATAAGCGATGGACCCTCCGCCGTAGTTCCTGAACCCGGCACCATCACTCTGTTGGGCACCGGCCTGATCGGTCTGGCTGGCTTAGTTCGACGCCGCATGCGTGGCTAGTCAAATCCTCGTATTCTTACCCGGCCCCGGGCTCCACGCCCGGGGTTTTGTTCTGTTACTCTCCACCATCCAAATGCGTTAGGCAGTGTGGAGCGACCTTTGAGCCCCCTTCTTCCCCGCTTATAATCCTCCTTGCACGATGAGAACAGGCTTCTCACACGCGATCATCGCAACTCAAATTCTTTAAAAAACATAACTTCCGCAAGAACGGCTATCGGCACGGTTCGGATGATCCACGATCAGTAGCCGGGCCACGTCAGCAGGAAGGATGTCTCGAGCGTCGGAGGAAATAAATGGCGATGGATTTTTCGCACAAACGAGTGGCGATCCTGGGAGCCGGGAAAATCGGCGGCATTCTGCTCAATGCCTTGCTGGAAAAAGGACTGCTCTCCCCCACTTTGACATCTGCCACTGTCCAGCACGAAGATCGTGCCCGGGTCTTATCGGAAAAACTGGGCGTCCCAGTGAGTACGGATAACCTTGCTGCCGTGAGCAAGGCCGACATCATCTTCGTTTGTGTTAAGCCTCAAGTGGTGCAGGAATTAATGGAACAGATCCGTCCCGCCGTTTCTCCGGATCAACTCGTCATCTCCGTCGCCGCATCGGTCTCTACCAGCCAGATCGAGAAAGCACTAGGGGGCAACATCCCAGTGGTACGGGCGATGCCCAACACACCTTGCGCGCTGGGCTGCGGTATGACGGCAATCTGCAAAGGGAAATTTGCCAGTTCACGGCATGTTGAGACCGCATGCGCACTTTTCGACCTCGTAGGCAGAACCGTCGTCGTGGATGAAAAACATATGGACGCGGTTACCGGCCTTTCCGCCAGCGGTCCCGCCTACATTTACATCATTCTTGAGTCCCTGGCAGAGGCGGGTGTGAAAGTGGGTTTACCGCGCGATGTGGCCACCCTGCTGGCCGCCCAGACCACCCTGGGCGCCGCCACTGTCGTCCTCCAGACTGGTGATCATCCTGCACTTCTGAAGGACGCAGTAACCACCCCAGCTGGCTGCACCATTGATGGCATCATGGAACTCGAGGAAGGCAAACTGCGGGTCACCTTAATCAAAGCGGTGGTGAAAGCGGCGCAACGGGCCAAAGAACTGGCCTCGGGTTGAGCGCGATGGCCGGCGAATCTGATTTTTTCGGGCTAACGCGGGAAAATCGGACGACGTGGATTTACGGAAGCACGAAATTGACCGTGATCTGAGTTGTAAACTGGCTGGCCCTGCCATTCACTAAATAGGGTTTGAAGCGCCATCGCTGAACGGCGTCCACGGCTGCTGGTGCGAGTGCAGAGTCACCGCTTAGGACTTTCACATTTCGCACTTTTCCTTCCTCATCCACTACAACGTCGAGTGTCACCGGGCCTTGAATGTGTTGGCTTCGAGCTACTTCTGGATATTGTGGTTCTACTCGCTGAATCAGATAATCTTTTGCGGTCTCCGGAGAGATTGTATCGGGCATACTGCGGATACTCGTTTGAGCCTGTTTTTGAGCGGGGCCCATACGAAAGACAACTTTGCCTCTTTCATACACCACCAAGTCGCCTGCGGCCGAAACCTTTGGAAAGCTCTTAGTATTCGATAGTTTCGATGGTTCTGGTCGGGCGCCATCCCTTCTCTTTTCACCTGTTCCTTGGGTGGACGCAGCGGTTTGCGGGTTTATGGGCTTTTGGCTGGCCTCATCGGGCCGTTGCGCAGAAGTCGAATTGGCCGGTTGTCTTTGGTGGCCCGCAACCCTTTGCCACTCGGCACGGCCCAACATCCAGCCCAGAAGCAAGGCGAGAGCGATTACCGTCGCATTTAGGATATCTGTCGAACGATCGCGTGGGCGGGATCTCCGCTTCGGCAATTGCGATGAAATTCGAGGCGGAGAAAGTTCGGCGGAGATCTGATCCAACTCCGGCATTGCGGGAGGCGGAGAAGATTCGGTCAAAGCTGGAGCACTCGAAACCTCAGCAGCACTCTTGATGTTGTCTAGTATGCGTCGTGAAAGAGCCTGTAGCGTCTGAATGTCGCGCTGACCGAAAGCGTTAGGCCGGGGCGACAAGATCTGGAATACTCCTGCCACCTCGTCGCCATCCAGAATCGGAAGCATCAGTATGGAACGAACTTCCAGGCCGCGATAGGATGCCGCATCGACTCGAGGGTCGATTTCAGTATCGTCGCAACGCTGCACTTGCCTGCTCTGAACGCAGGCCCCCGAGAGTCCAGTGCCTGTGCTCAGACGAACTCCCAGACCTGGAGCGTTCGCGCCAGTGGTCGCGCGGCAAACCATCTCATCGCCCCGGAGCAGAGCAATGGCCGCTCCGGTTGCGGTAGTGGCCAGACGTGCCTGCTCCACAATTTCATTCAGCATCAGATCAAGCGCGAGATCGGCGGAATGAGTGCCGCCACCGTGCGAGGCTAGTGTGGCTGCCAGTTCCGCAAGGTGAAGAATATCGTCTTCCTCAATCCAGTCCGACTGGCGGGCTGGTGAGGAAACTGCCCCCTCGGCTCGCCTGGGGTGCTCGGATGGGTCAGGCGGAAACGTCGGGTGATGAGCCATGAGAATTCTTATGCATTAATGCACTCTCGTGGTGGTGTGGGCTCCCGTCCCAGCATTAGTGCAAATGCTTTCGCGGCGAGGGTTTAGTCCATTGAGCGGAGTTTCCCCCGAAAGAACAGCGTTGTCAAGTACACACAAGCTACAGGTTGGGCAAAAAAGGCGATATATCTCGCCCGATTTGCCATCCCAGAATACTTAATGGTCCCTTCGGACTGCGATGACCTCCCATTCACATTACCGAAGTGGCTCCCATTAGAAACTTTGGTGTCTCCGATCTTGGGAAAACAGGAAAGTCCTGTCGGCTTATGGGCCACAATAAGTGGACGTTTCTTGTCGAAGGCGGGATGCCGAAGGAGCAGTGTGGATACACCCGTTAAGGATCCGATTCCAGTCGCGGCCGTGCCTGGTTGCGCTCGTTCCACACCCGCGTTGCTGTTAGCCATGCTACAGGTGTCGAAACATGTAAGCGACCTCATTTTCTCGCCGGCGAGCTACCCGCACGTGGAGGTAAGCGGCAAGTTGGTTCCAGTGAAAATCCCAGAATCGTGGGTTCTGACCGCTGAGGATACACGGCGCATAGCCGAGGAACTCATGGGGGGAAATAAGGAGGCCGCTAATGCATTGCAACTGCAAGGATCGTGCGACATTTCGTATAGCGTCCCTGGCGCAGCCCGTTTTCGTGTGAATATTTTCTTACAACGTGGCAGTCATGCCATCGTGATGCGGGCGATCCCCAGAGGTATTCCCAGTTTTGACGACCTCAAGCTCCCGCCCCAACTCGCTGAGATCGCGGCGTTGAAGAGCGGACTGGTACTGGTTACGGGCCCAACGGGGTCGGGAAAATCGTCGACCATGGCCGCAATTTTGGACCGCATCAACGAAACCCATGCCTATCACATCATTACTATTGAAGATCCCCTGGAGTTCATGCACCGCCACAAAAAATCGATCATTCATCAGAGAGAACTGCACAGTGATACACCCAGTTTCGCCCTCGCGTTGCGCGCGGCACTGCGGCAGGCGCCGAAAGTGATTCTGGTGGGAGAAATGCGAGACAAGGAAACCATCGAGATCGCTTTGGAGGCAGCTGAGACTGGGCACCTCGTCATGAGCACACTGCACACTATAGATGCTTCCAAGACGGTCGAGCGTATCGTTGGAGTATTTCCCCTGGCGGAGCAATTCATCATTCGCAACCGCGTGGCAAAAAGTTTCCGCTACATTGTTTCGCAGCGCTTGATTCCGCGCAAAGACGGAACCGGCCGGATAGCGGCCCTAGAAATCTTAAAGTCGACTCTACGCACTCGAGAGTATCTGGACAAAGGCGAGAATGAAGGCAAAACCTTGCTGGACGCCATGCGGGATGCGGATACCGAGGGAATGCAGCACTTCGACGGAGAGATTGAGAAGCTGGTTCGTGCCGGCACCATCGACATTGATACCGGACTCGCTTATGCGACCAATGCCGGGAATCTGCGGCTGCAAATATCTGACTTAATCGGTGAAGACGCGCCTGCCGTACCGAAGAAAGCTCCTGCCAAACAGGCCAATCAAGATCCTGAGCTCGTGATCGAAGGTTAAGCACGATCGAATGTGACCGGCGATGCATCGTGGCTTCCAGTTTTCCTCACCTTGTTCACCGCCGGTGCACCTCCAGCGTGGCAAAGTTGTCATCGAAGATTCCCTTAGAGCCTAGTTTCTCCTTGCCAACGGCGAGGCAGCTTCGGATAATACGTGCAGAGAGCCTCATTACAACCGTGTACCGATACAGTCGAGCGGACCTGCTTCGCATACTTCGGCTCACGGCGCGTCAGTTGGCCAGTTGGGAAAAGGCCGAACTGGTAGCCGCCGCCGAAAGCTATTCTTTTTTTGATCTCCTGCAAGTAAAGAAAGTGCGTGATCTGTGCGCCCGCAAGGTGCGTCCCGCGGTCATTCGAGAATCATTGCAGGCTATGCAGAAACAGGTGGCTGGAATGGAGAATCCGCTGGTTGAGGCGGGATCCTTCACTACCGGACATCGCGTCGCCTTTCGCCACCAGGGCAAGCTGGTCGAACCAATCGCCGGACAGTTCATGTTCGACTTCTCTCCCCTGGAGAAAGTAGTCATGAGCTCCCCAATATCAACTCCCAGGCCCGAATCTCCATCTTCGGATGTTAACGAGCTTTTTGCTCGCGGCATTGCGTTGGAAGAGGATCCCAACACCCAGGCTCACGCAATCGCCGTCTATCAAAAAGTGCTGGAACTGGATCCCGCTCATGCTGCCGCGCATATCAACCTGGGAACGCTTTATTACAACCGGCAAGAGTATCCCCTGGCGGAAAAGCATTATCGTCAGGCCATTGAGGTCGATCAGCGCTACGCTTTGGCCTACTTCGATCTGGGCAATGTGCTCGACGAAACCGGGCGAGTTCCGGAAGCGATTCAGACCTACAACACGGCGCTGCAATTGGCGCCCACATACGCCGATGCGCATTACAATCTTGCTCTGGCGTATGAAAAGATCAAAGAGCCGCGCAAGGCATTGAGGCATTGGCGGGCTTACGTGAAGCTGGATACGACCGGACCCTGGGCGGTACACGCGCGGAATCAGATCCAACACATTCTCCAGGCCGACGGGCTGAAGATGGTGTACTCGGCCGGACGTAACTGATGGCCTGCATCTGAGCTAAAGAAAAAAATCCTCCAGACTTGCCCAGCGCCGGCCCTACTTCAGGTAATGTCCTGCTGAGGACAGCGCGAAGGCTACTATCGCGAAGGCTACTATGAAGATCGAACCAAAAACCAGCACTACCGCCAACACAAACCGGGTTAGTCCCTTTAGGCCAGCCGGAAGAGTCTCTGACTTGAAAGGCGGGATAAGTATCGTGGCTACGATTGTCGCCGTCACTACCAGTCCCGCTAGCATCCAGTAGTAAAAACCCGCTTTGGGCCCGGCCTCTTTCAGTCGCCACGCCTCTGAAGGAAGACCGTAATAGGCACTGTAGACCGCACCCCACCAGAGATATCTTAGTAGTGCCACCCAGGCTCCAAGGACCAACGGCACTACGATTAGCCAGTACCAGGAACGGTGTATCGATTTGGGATTGGCTGTGTTCATTCCACCCTTCCCTGTACGCATTTGGCGGCTCCTGGGTTCCTTTTGGCCCAACAGAGCACCTTCAGACCGAGGCGAGGTCACCGTTTTCGCCGGTATCCCTCTCACCTCATTCGCAGTGGCTTCTCTTTCTCTGCTTAAACCTCCAGCGCCTGAGCCTCGTCAATAATGGCGCTGCACCGCGCGCCTCCGCTGGTGCTAGAATTTTCGGTTGGCCGAAAGTTCTCATATGGCTCAAACCACTTTGCCACTGCCGCCGCCCCTCCCGTTAACTACTTTTACCGAAGACGAGATTTTGTTTCGCGACAACATTCGGCAATTCGCTGACGAGAAAGTACGCCCACTGGTCAGAGAGATGGACGAAAAAGGTGTATTCGACAAGAACCTGATTCACGAGTTCTTCCAACTGGGGCTGATGGGCATCGAGATTCCGGAGCAGTATGGCGGGGGCGGCGCCAAGTTCTTTGAGGCGATTCTGGCAGTCGAGGAACTCTCACGCGTGGACGCCTCTGCCGGCGTCATCGTCGATGTGCAGAATACCCTGGTTAACAACGCGTTATTACGCTGGGCCACGGCAGACCAGAAGAAACGTTATCTGCCTCGCATGGCTGCGGATATGTGTGGCGCCTATGCACTCAGCGAAGCTGGTTCGGGGTCAGATGCATTCGCCTTGCAGACCAAGGCCGAACTAAAAGGAAACGACTACGTCCTCAATGGCCGCAAGTTGTGGATCACGAATGCCAAGGAGGCGGGACTCTTTGTGCTTTTCGCTACCGTCGATCCCGCAGCTGGTTACAAGGGAATCACGGCGTTCCTGATGGAGAAGGAGTTCCCCGGTTTCAGCGTGGGTAAGAAGGAAGACAAGCTGGGGATTCGGGCGTCGTCCACCTGTGAGCTTGTGCTGGAGGATTGTCGCGTCCCCAAAAACAACGTCCTCGGTGAAGCAGGCAAAGGCTACAAGATCGCAATTGAGACGTTGAATGAAGGCCGCATAGGAATCGGGGCGCAGATGGCGGGAGTCGCCCGAGGCGCGTGGGAGTATGCCAGCAAGTATGCCCAGGAACGTAAGCAGTTTGGAAAGACGATCGGCGAATTTCAAGGAGTACAGTTCCAAATCGCACAAATGGCGACCGAAATCGAGGCCGCGCGCTTGATGGTGTACAACACCGCTCGCATGAAAGATGCAGGCATCCCGTTCGTCAAAGAAGCCGCCATGACCAAGCTGTTCTGTTCCCAAGTGGCGGAGCGGGTAACTTCGTTGGCCATTGAAATCTATGGTGGGTATGGATTTACCAAAGATTATCCCGTCGAAAAGTACTGGCGGGATTCCAAGATTGGAAAGATTTACGAAGGCACATCCAACATGCAGTTGGCCACGATTGCCAAGCTACTGCTCGGCAGCAAATAGAAAAAGTACTCTCCAGCGTCCGACTGCCTAAAACACCTCAACCCCGTACGGCACAACCGCGGGGGAACCAGGCTGGTTACTCTTAATGTGCAGCAAATTGCGGTGATTTTTCCTCTGGTCTTCTAGCCAACCCGAACTAAGTTACCTGTTTCTAATGGCTTGAAATTACGCATGCCGTTGGCGTCCAAGCTGCATTTCCTAGCTTGCCCGCTGCTTTGCGGCGTAGATCGGGGTGCCCCTTGGATTTGATGACGGTTCACGCGAACGTGATACCGAAGCCGAAGCAGTCAATGCTTCCTATTCTCATCGTGCTGTTTCTGATTTCCTATGGCCTGATGGCCATGCTGGTAGTGGAGCAGGGGCGGACCATTGATTCGCAACGTTTTCTAATCAAAGAGTTGTTCCGAGATAGTAGCGAGCTGACCGGCATGAAAAGCAGCGCAATTCAGAAGCAACGCGCCCAAGCCCAGGCCCAGGCTGCGGCGAATGCTAACTCCCAGGCGAAAGCTCCGGCGGCGCAGGCGACCCCGCGAGACAGCGCCAAGAACAGTCGTCACCCAGGTAAGCTCCGGAGGCCGGCTCCGCTGAGACCGCCAAGAAATACTTCCGACGTGGCGGACGAACGCAGAGCGCTGTTCTACATCTAAAATCCCACGGGCCCGGAAATGACCCATGAACGTTCTAGCAGCACTACTGTTGTCGTTGACTATTCCCGGTTCTCATTCAGCTGTTCCGCCACGCACCCCTGTAGATCGAACGCACGGGCAGCAACAAGCTCACAAGGGCGGACGCTGGTATCTGGCTGAAAACGGCCACGCCGTGTACTGCTACGGTCCGGTACGTGTCGTGCCCCAGGCCCAAGGCGGGCTACAGCGCGTGGCTACATTCTGTGTAGATAATCAGGCCATGGTTCCGCTTAAGGACTAGACGGTCGGTGCCCACCGGTTCTTGCCCACTCCTGTACATTTGTCCGTATGGCCAAGTTCGAGAAGCATATTTTCGTTTGCGGGAATCAGCGTCCGCCAGGTCATCCGCGTGGTTGCTGCGACCCGAACGGCAGGGCAGGGTTGCAAAAATTATTCAAGCAAAAACTGGCGGAACGCGGGTTGAAGGGGAAGGTCAGGGCCAATCAATCGGGGTGTCTCGATCAGTGCGAGCACGGTCCGAACCTGGTGGTCTATCCGGAAGCGGTATGGTATGGCCACGTTACATTGGCGGACGTGGATGAAATCATCGACTCGCACATCATCGGCGGAAAGCCGGTGGAAAGATTAGTGTTGCGAGATTCCTGCATCAACACACCTGCCTGTGAACACAAGCCCAGAAAGACGGCAACCGAGGAGGCCTGATTCTCCGTAATTCGGCCTGTCACGTATCATGACTTTCAGATGAAAAAGTGAGCAGTATTGACCAGTTTCCGGTCCGCCAGGTTGGATATCTTTTGAATTACTATGGGGTACAAGGTGACTGGCGAGAGTCTCGTGCGTGCTCAATCCAGCCAACCCACTATCCTTTGCGTTGAGGACAACAAAGCCTATCTCCGGCTCCGCAGAGCTGTTCTGGAGAGAGAAGGCTACCTGGTGCTCACCGCGAGTACCGGCTCGGAAGCCCTCTCCATTCTGCGACGTGAGCCAGTGTGCCTCGTTCTCTCTGACCACATGCTGCGTAGAACCACCGGCGTTGCCTTAGCCGCTCGCATGAAAAAAATGAAGCCCCATATTCCGGTTGTGCTCTATTCCGGACAGGTGCCCGAAGCCATGGGGAGCGTGGATTGTTTCATCAGCAAGGATGAAACTGTCGCAAGGTTCCTTTCCATCATCAGCAGTCTCATCCACAGGTATCGCGAATAAGTTTGGTAGGCGCGGCAGGAATTGAACCTGCAACCCTCGGATTAGAAATCCGGTCTACTGGACGCGCACTTAGGCGCAATAGGTTGCATTCCGTTGTAATCACAACGGCTTAGTAACTGCGCTCACTGCACTGCGGCGCACAAAAGCGCACGGAACTTCGAAACGA
>MNGW01000139.1 GCA_001918935.1 Acidobacteriales bacterium 13_1_40CM_3_55_5
AATACCACCTCGATGAATCCTCCACCGGCGTTGTCGGTCGGGAGGACATCGAGGACGTGGTATCACGCTGGACGGGCGTTCCGATTACCTCGATCAAGGAAGAAGAGTCGCAGAAGCTGCTCCGCATTGAAGAGGAGTTGCACAAGCGGATCATCTCGCAAGAGAAGGCGATCACCGCTTTGGCGCGCGCCATCCGCCGTTCGCGCGCTGGCCTGAAGAGCCCGAATCGGCCCATCGGCTCGTTCTTGTTCCTCGGTCCGACCGGTGTGGGCAAAACGGAAGTGGCCCGCACCCTAGCTCAATTCATGTTTGGCAGCGAGAAGTCGCTGGTTCGATTCGATATGTCCGAGTTCATGGAAAAGCACTCGGTATCGAAGTTGATCGGTTCGCCTCCGGGATACGTAGGCTACGAAGAGGGTGGACAGCTTACGGAACGCGTGAAGCGCGCGCCTTACTCTGTCGTGCTGCTGGATGAGATTGAAAAGGCGCATCCCGATGTGTTCAACATCCTGCTGCAAGTATTCGAGGATGGCCAGCTCACCGACGGGCTGGGCAACACAGTGGATTTCAAGAACACGATTATCATCATGACCTCAAACATCGGCGCGCGTTACCTGCAAAAGCGCGAAGGCTTGGGCTTCCAGTCGACCAATGAAGACATGGTTTCTGAAAAGGTCGAGGATCTGGTCAGGAACGAGGTCAAGCGCACTTTCAATCCCGAGTTCCTGAACCGGTTGGACGAGATAATTCTGTTCAACGCTCTGAGCGAGAACGATCTGATCCAGGTTCTCGAGCTCATGGTCACGCAGTTGAATCAGAATCTGGCGCAGAAATCGATCACGGTCACGGTCACGGACGAAGCCAAAAAGTGGATCTTGAATCAAACGCTCGGCGACCGTAGTTACGGGGCGCGTCCGCTACGGCGAGCTTTGCAGAAGTACATCGAAGATCCGTTGTCCGAGGCACTGATCCAGGGCACGATTGCGACCCGACCGGCCTTCATCGAGGTCTTCCTCGGGGACAACAAACTGTTCTATCGTCCGGTGGATTCGAAAGAAACCGAGGGCGTCTTACTGTACGAAAAGTAAGTGTGCACTCGCCCCTGCATGAACTCTCCGGCGACGTCCTGTCCCCGGCGAGAAGCCTTTGTAATTAATTACTTACCCCAGCCGTACACCTCCCTCCGTACCCTAGGAGAGTCGCCAGTCCAGCTGCAATATAGAGGCTCACAGGCCTGCCTGGCCGAGCGAATTTCTTCCCCAGCAGCGCAGGCAGCCTTGCCCTCATGCCCGACAACATTCAACCTGAAGAAGAACCGGTCAGTACCGCCTGGCAACGGCTGGTGCAGGGGGTGCTGGGCGTGTTCCTGCTCATGGGGACAGGTTTCATGGGCTACTACTATTGGCCGCCTCCCACCGATAAACTTCATGAACAGGTACAGGAGCTCTCCCAGCAGGTAGACCAACTCAAGCAGGAACAGGCCATGCCTGCCATGGTCCTGAACCGGTACCGCAATTCTATTTGTTATATCTTCGGCGTTTACCAGGTCGGATTTGCCCAGCAACGCCCCGCATTGCGCGCCCGCATTTCTGGCACCGGATTTGTTGTGGCGGATGGACTGCTTGCCACCAATCGTCACGTCGCTGAACCCTGGTATGGAGACCCGGAATCCGCGGTTCTGATCCGCAAAGGGGCCACTCCCCGACTGGAAAAGCTGCTGGCATTTTTCCCGGGCTTCCCCACCCCGGTTGACATCAGTCCTGCCGCATTTTCTGCGAATGGCGATCTAGCCGTACTCCGCATCGAAGATTCATTAGCGATGCACCAGCTTCGGCCGTTGCCGCTGGCCGAGAATCGTCCGGAACCAGGCGAACTGGTGGCGGTGATGGGCTATCCCATGGGAGTTTTGGGCATGGTCGCGAAATCACCCAGCGCGGTGTATGAGCGGCTGGCTTTCCGGCGCGATGACCAGGGCGCAGCCAATGAACTCGCCGCGCTTTCCCTGATTCGACCTTCTGCCACCTGCGGACATCTGGGAGACGTGGTCGGGGACAAGCTTATTTACGACGCGCCTACCGCGCACGGCGGCAGTGGCGGCCCAGTATTTAATTCGCGAGGTGAAGTTATCGGTATCAACGCCGCTTACATCGATGGTTTTTCCGGCGGCACGCTAGGCATCTCAATCGACGCGCTACGGCCCCTGATCCAAGCAGCCCAGAAGCAAAATCTCGCGACGGCGAAGGAACAAAGTCCCTCCAAAAAATAAGTTGGCTTACCGACTGGCAAACGGTCACTGCCCACTGGCCACTGCTTCTGCCTTCCCCTAGCGACGTGACCTAGTCTGCGTTTAGAATCCCTAGTCCTTCATTTTCCAGACACAACAGAAAGGGGCGTTGTCTTGATTCCACGCTATACCCGCCCGGAGATGGCTCGCATCTGGAGCGATGAGAACCGTTTTCGCACGTGGTTGGCGGTAGAGGTGGCCGCTACCGAAACTCTGGCTGAGGCTGGAATGGTGCCTAAAGAGGCGGCCAAGGCCATCCGTGAGCGCGCTGACTTCAACCTTGCACGCATCCACGAGATTGAGGCCGAGGTGCGCCACGACGTCATCGCTTTCACCGCCGCCGTGGCGGAGATCGTAGGTCCCGAGGCGCGGTGGTTCCACTACGGTCTTACTTCGAATGATGTTGTGGATACGGCCCAGGCGCTGCTGGTCCGCCAAGCTGCCTCCATCATCGCGGAAGATTTGCAGCGGCTTGGGGAAGTCTTGAAACGGCGCGCCTGGGAATTCAAAGACACTCCGATGGTGGGCCGTACCCACGGCGTTCATGCTGAGCCCATCACCTTCGGCTTCAAGCTGGCGAATTGGTACTCGGAGGTGCAACGTGATATCGCTCGCTTCGAGCGCGCCGCGGAAGATATGCGGGTTGGTAAATTTTCCGGCGCCGTGGGCACCTTCGCCCATCTCAGCCCCGAGCTCGAAGAAAAAATCTGCGCTCGCCTGGGATTGAATGCTGCGGCAATCTCTTCCCAGGTGATTCAGCGCGACCGTCATGCTTCTTATCTGGCTACGCTCGCGGTGATTGCCTGCACGCTGGATAAGATCGCTACGGAGATCCGGCATTTGCAACGCACCGAAGTTCGAGAGGTGGAAGAGTTTTTTAGCGAAAAGCAGAAGGGCTCGTCCGCGATGCCCCACAAACGCAATCCTGTGACCTGCGAGCAGATCAGCGGGCTGGCCCGCGTGGTGCGTGCCAACGCGCAAGCTGGGTTCGAGAATGTTGCTTTGTGGCATGAGCGGGATATTTCGCATTCTTCTGCAGAACGCGTCATCATCCCAGATTCCACCACCCTGGTGGACTATCTCCTGCAGAAGACCGCCAACCTTCTCGACACTATGTTCGTTTATCCGGAGCGCATGAAGATCAATCTGGAAAGCACCGGAGGCTTGGTTTTCAGCGGACAACTTCTGCTCGACTTGGTAGAGCACGGGGTTTCGCGCGAGGACGCCTATCGCATGGCGCAACGCCATGCCATGCACGCCTGGAAGGAAGGATTAAACTTTCGGGAGTTGGTGCTGAAAGACAAAGAAATAACGAAGCGCGTCCCTCGTGAACAGATTGAACGTGCGTTCGACCTCAAGCGCCAGCTACGAAATATCGACAAGATTTTCGCGCGCGTATTTGACAACAGCGGTGAAAAATCGAGACCAGTCCACAACAAGTCCAGTGGGCGTCGCAGTCGCTAGCTGGTCTCGGGTCTCAGGTCTCGGCAAGTCTCAGGTTTCAGTGATCTCAACGCTGAGTACGACGTCGGCGCGCATAAATCACTCGCGCGTTTTAATCACTCCATCCACCGCCCCTGCACCTGGCCCCGCTAACGCAATCGCGATGTTTGCCGCCAGCAGAGTTAGGGGATATTCAAAGCCTTGTGGATTGAAGAATCCCTTTTTCAAGTGGACGAGGAGAATTGCCACCACCATGTCAATGGCCAGCAACCACGCCGCCCAGCGGGTGAACAGGCCCAGTACCAGCAAAGCTCCGCCAACGAACTCAACCAGAGTGAGCACCACAGCGGCCACGGCAGGAGCCGGCACTCCCAGTGGTCCAAGGAATCCCGCCACTCCGTGAAAGCCAAAGACGAACAGCTTCTGGCAACCGTGAATCAGAAATACCGCTCCTACGACCACGCGCAGAACTGTGAGTCCCCATGGCTGCGAAGTTGAGCTATGGTTCATGATCTCTCCTCTTCCACGTCGCTAGATTTTCAAAGCGTGGCCCGCCCGCGTTGCTGCAGGGACAGATGTTATGCCTGTGGGACGATGCAAGCAATCAACGGACGGACTTTGAGGGCACTCTGCTTTTATGCATCTCTGCTACCTTGCTCTGCATCTATTTAACTAACTGGTTAACAAGGAATCGGCAGGAGCGATTCTCATATGAATAAGATTTTAAAGACGTTATTAGTGTTTCTGGGGATAGGGATTCTCAGTGTCGGACTGGTCGCACAGACGGTGAGCGCGGGCCGGTATGACGGCGATATCCAGAGCCGGGTGTCACAGCAACTCGCGGCCAAGAAAGAATTTCGCAACCTGCACGCTGCCACTGAGGATGGCATGGTGACCCTCACCGGCACCGTGGATGTCTACCAGCAGAAGCTGGATGCGGCCAAAAAAGTCCGCAAGACGGGAAAAGTACAGGGTGTACGAAATCTGATCGTGGTGAGTTCAAACGTTCCTGATGCGCAACTCGCTGCCCAGCTCGACCGCAAACTCTACTTCGATCGTATCGGATATGACAACCGGTTCAATTTCGTCACGGTTACGGTCAAGGATGGCGTTGCCACAGTCAGCGGCGAGACCAGAACCGACGTCGGACGCGATTCTGCCCTGGCGCTGGTGAACAACACACCTGGCGTCAAGGACGTGGTGAACGATATCAAAGTGTCGCCGGTGTCGATCTTCGATGACGATATTCGCGTCCGTGCGACCCGCGCGATCTACAACGATCCGGTGCTTGGACGATATGCGACAGATCCAGCTGCGCCCATCCGTATCGTGGTCAGTAATGGCAAACTTAGCTTGTACGGCACAGTGGAAAATGCGATGGACAAGCAAATGGCTGGCATACGAGCGAACCAGGTCGTCGGAGTGTTCAGCGTGGCGAACAATCTGGTCGTCGCAAAACACTCCTAAGCAGCTGTATTGGATCGGAGGCGGGGCACGGTGAAAACCGTGCCTCTTTTTTATTCACATCAGTTCGGCAGGCGGGATCAGCTGGAAGCTTTCACAAGCGATTGATCAGCGATGCCACATATCCTGCACCAAAACCATTGTCAATGTTCACCACGCTCACATTGGAGGCGCAGGAATTCATCATGCCTAACAATGCAGCTAGTCCCTTGAATGCCGCGCCATAGCCCACGCTGGTAGGCACAGCAATCACGGGGACGCCTACCAATCCACCGACCACGCTAGGCAGCGCTCCTTCCATTCCTGCGCATACGATAAGGACGCGCGCCCGGGATAGTGTTCCGCGATTGGCCAGCAGGCGATGTATTCCGGCTACGCCTACATCGTAAAGATGCTCAACCTCGTTACCCATGATTTCTGCGGTGACCACGGCTTCGTCCGCGACCGGGATGTCGCTGGTTCCGGCAGAAACCACCGCAATCGTTCCTCGGCCAACCTTCTTGCGATCCCGATGGAGGACGATCGCGCGCGCTGGATCTCTATATTTAACTCCGCGCAGCTTCTTTCTGACCGCAGCGAACTGTTTTCGGTTGGCGCGTGTCGCCAGGATGTTGCCCCCATGTTTGGCGAGTCGCGAGAAAAGCTCCGCCACTTGCGCGGCACTCTTCCCTTCGGCAAATATCACTTCAGGCATTCCTGCACGCAGCGCGCGATGATGATCGAGCTTGGCGAATCCCAAGTCTTCGAATGGCATGTGCCGCAGGCGCTCCACCGCTTCATCGGGCGAGAGCTTGCCGCGGCGAACCTGTTCGAGAAGTTTGCGAATGGAATCAGCGTTCAAAAGAAGCACTCAGCATTCAGCAGTCAGCATTCAGCTAATGCCAATAAGCTTCTAGATTAGCACTTGCGTGCAGATTTTCAGGAACGTGTTGAGATTCAAGAATCAGATGCAAGATCCAGTGTGGTTGCGGTGCAGCCTGATGGGGAGCTGTTGACTGAAGCTGAAGGCTGACTGCTGAATGCTGAGTGCTTGCTTATCCCGCTGCTGCCCGCGCTTTCTTTTTTGCTCGGCGTACTCCATTCATTAACTCCAGGCAAATCTCTCTTGCCTTTCCTGGTTCACCGAGTTGGGCGAGGAATAGCCTTCGGAGATCACCCCGAGTGACGCGGCCTTCCAGATAAGCATCATATAGACTGTTGCCCAGGCCGTAACCCACCTGCTGTGCCATGGCTTCTGACTTGATTCCATCAATCCGCAGGGTTTCCTGGTTGAGATCCAATTTAGCAGGCGCCAACGATTCATCTTTTTGCGGGCGTGCCGGATACAACACGCGCGTCCCGAAGTAGCCCAGCGCATACTCAACACTCAGACAATAAAAGTGACCCGAATTCTCTTTTTTTTCGGAATGCGTATTCGCGCGCGGCAACCCGCGGCAGGCATGATGCAAGAAGCGTGCTACCTCTTCCGCCACGTACATCATCTGGAACTCGCGCACGTAAAACGCGTTCACGTCCGGCAAATAGGCGCTGCCACGCTCCTCGATTTTGAGAAGCACGGCTTCACCGTCTGTGCCTGAAAGCAGGCGGCGCAAGTGGGCTTCCGAAGTTCCACAATATATTTCCGGCAATAGATCTACCAGGAACTTCGGCTGGTTGCCGTTGTGTGACGAATAGCGGTCGATATCCAGAAAGCGCAGCAGGCCGTCGATCAAGTTGTAAATGGTCGGGCCAGCATCGGGCGCTTCATCTTCTTCCCGGTTCCAGCGAGCCAAACAAAGCCGGTAATTTTCGTATTTTTCGAGCGGGGTCGAGTTAAAAACGCACACCACGTCCCGCTCAACACAAACAGCTTCCACATGTTCCTGGTGTTCTCCGGCAGCACGCCAGTACAGTGCGTCCACATTCTGCAGAACCGTAAGCGGCCGCTCACCGGGGAGTTGTGCCCGCAGCAAGCGCGGAAGATGTCCGGGAGCGAGGTGGGACTCGCCAAACAACGCGAGAATCACTGCATTGGGATGCCGCTGGCGAAGTTCAGCAATCTTGTGCACGGCATGACGGTCGCGCGCGCCGATCTTGCGTAAGTCTTCCCGCGGCATGCAGTCCAGACCATAAATGCCTTCGGTATGCTCGCGCGCAGTCAGCAGCAATTCGTAAAATGGCTGCCAATCGTAGCCCCAATCGACATCAAATCGAATGCGCTGACGGAGTTCTGCTTCACCAATTTCGCGGCGCCACCATTCGTCGAGAATGTGCTGATCGCGAGAAAAAATCGTTTCCACACCCAGAATCACGGGCCGGTCGCCGGGTTGTGCGCGTTCTTCCAGCAGAGCCGCAGCAAAACGCTGCGAAGCCGGCAGCGCATGATAATCGCCAACCAACAAAATATCGGCGCTGTGCACGAGAGAGTTGAGCTGCTGCCGATCGAGAACGGACTCATAGGAGCGGTAAGCCTGGGTGAAGTCCCGAAGATATTTGCGACGTCCGTTATGATCCTGAGCCCGGATCTCACGTTCGACACTGGCCAGCGCGTGGAGCTGCGCCGCACTGCGTCGGGATCGCAAGCTAGTGGTGGTTGCCATGGTTCGTCGTTGGTCGTTCTCGTTCTGCGTGGTCGTTCGCTCAGTTGGGATTGGTCGCGTTCGACCTGCGACCAAGGACCAACCATCAACGACCGTCCTTGACTTGCCCGCCGCACGCTCCCTATGCTCAGAACTGCGTGCCGAAGTTGCGGTCCACAGGAGTCACGTTGCCCAACCATCCTCAAAACCTGACCGTGGCCACTACCGGGGCCAGCGGCTCGCTGTTCCTGAAACACTTTCTGCTCGCGGTCGAGCGTGACCAGCGTGTCCAGACCGTGAACTTCATCGCGTCTGACAGCGCGCTGCGCGTGATGGCCGAAGAACTCACTCTTCGCGGCCGCAGCAATCTTGTCGGTCAGTTGCTGGGGAAGGCTTCGCGCAAAATTAAGCAGCAGGCTAATGCCGACATTGCCGCCAACGTCGCCAGCGGTTCCTATCCGGTGGACGCCATGGTTGTGATCCCATGCAGCGTCGGTACGCTGGCGCGCATTGCCAATGGCATTGCCTCACAACTGATCGAGCGTGCCGCAGATGTCTGTCTCAAGGAGAAGCGTCCGCTGGTGCTCTGCGTCCGTGAAACACCACTCAACAAAATCCACATCCGCAACATGTACCGGGTCGCCGATGCCGGGGCGACCGTCTTCCCCTTGATTCCCGCGTTCTACAACCGCCCCTCAAGCGTGGACGTCATGGCAGGCGAATTTGCCAACCGAGTACTGGCCCACATCGGCCTCATGCAGCCAGACGCCTACCGCTGGAAAGGCTGAAAAATCTGTGACTTAGGGACGTCGATTACTTCCGGGGAGAGTTCCAGTGTAGAAACCCAGGAGGGTAAGGAACCAGATAACAAGGGGACATGTCCTGCGGGAGGTCCGCACAGTTGTTGGAACTTAATCGTCA
>MNGW01000062.1 GCA_001918935.1 Acidobacteriales bacterium 13_1_40CM_3_55_5
CTTTACCCCCCATCTCCAGCACTGTGCGCTTGATCCACATTTGTCCCGGCACAGTCTTCCCCGCCAGCTCGCTGATTCGCAGCCCCACTTCCTTCGATCCCGTGAACCCGATGTACCGCGTCTTCGGGTGGGTGACCAGCGTATCTCCAACCGCCCCGCCCGGCCCGGTGATGAAGTCCACCGCTTCCTTCGGAATGCCTGCCTCAAAAAGAATGTCGATAAATTTTGCCGCAATCGTTGGCGAATCGCTGGCCGGCTTGAGCACCACCGTGTTCCCGGTGACCAGCGACGCCGCGACCAGTCCCGCCATGATGGCGCACGGAAAATTCCACGGGGGGATGATTACGCCCACGCCCAGCGGAATATACATAAGGTAGTTGCGCTCGCCGCGCATCGGCACTAGCTTTTGCGGCTCGCCCAATCGCAGCATTTCGCGCCCGTAGAATTCCAGGAAGTCGATGGTTTCCGCGATGTCCGCATCCGCTTCCACCCACGTCTTGCCCACTTCATAGCACACCAGCGCGTTCAGTTCATATTTCCTTTCGCGCACGATCTGCGACGCTCGAAAAAGAAACTTTGCCCGCTCCTGCGGCGAAACTTTTTTCCACGTGTCAAAGTATCTGTTGGCGTCTTCGATGGCCTGCCGCGCCATCTCCGCCGTGGCATTCTGGAAAACACCGATAATTTCCATCGGATGCGAAGGGTTCGTCGACGTGCGCTTTTCCGTTGTGGTCACCTTTTTGCCGTTGAGCCACATCGGGTATTCGCGCCCAAACTCCGCCTTCACCTTTTTCAGTGCCTCTTCCATGCGCGTCCGGTTTTCCGGCTTCGTAAAATCAATAAACGGCTCGTTGGTGAACTCTGAAACGTGAACAATCTTTTCGGCAGTAGCCATGGCGGCCCCTCCTCGGTGTCAGACAACCATTCTACTGCCTCCTGAAACGTCGCTACAAGCCGCGACGTTCGCCTTAGCGGCATAGCCAACCTCTCTTTCGCTGCGCGATCCCGATGAATCCTGGACATGTTCTTTTCTCAAGGACTCATGGCGTTTCTCTCGCCATTGCATGTGGGGCTCTTTTGAACCATTGCACGGATGCTCAGTGAGCTCTACCCCTTGGTTTTGTTCTTCTTGCAGAATCGTTCGAACAAATGATGCCAATTCGCTAAATACTAGTACTATAATATTTGACAATTTATGTGGTGATTGATCGACGACAGCTCCGGCATCGCACCCCGATACCTTCCTTCCATCTTCAGTCCGTTCTTCCAAGTTGTGTATCCTGCAACTCCTTTGTTTGCCACCTCTTACGAAAACTGCCAGGGTGTGGGGACATTCTTTCTATTTTGGAAAAGCTTGGCCCTTCATGACGACGAGAACTCGATTTTTATTCAAGTTCTTTCTTTTCACATTCTTGCGCACTCTTTTGTGCTCTCGAAGAAATCAACGCTTTTGTTTTCAGTCTCTTCCGGACTCTTTGCCGCAAAACACCCGGGGTGGGGTATGGAGGCAAGGTTCGCTATTCGCTGGAAAACCGAGGTACGATACCCTTCCATTCAATCGGCCCAAGGTGGCCTACAAATACAAAAATGATGAACATCAAAATTGGTTCGGCGCTTATCTTCTCTTTGTCCGCCCTCTTCGCGGCTCAGAAGGCTTCAGCGCCTGTGCCCGTTGAGCCCCTACCCGTTGAAAATGAGCCGCTTCATCACGTAGTGCTGAAGAATGAATCCGTAGTCGTCATTCATCTGACTCTGCCGCCAGGCGAGCGCACGCTCTACCATACTCATACGCACGACCGTATGGAACGAGAAGGAAGGCCCGCCATCTATTTCCGAGGCAGGTACCTTTTCCGTGCTGACCCTCCCCGGCAACTCGTACACGCACCGTGTCCACAACGTAGGCGCGAATCCTTATGATGTGCTGGACGTTGAGCTTCTGATGCGTCCGCAGTCGCCGTCGCCGGTCACTGCCGCAACTGTTGCCGCGGAAAATCCCAGCGCTCGCATTTACAATTGGGTCCTTGCTCCCGGCGCCGCGTCCGCCATGCACACGCATGTGCGCCCCTATCTCATCATCGCCACAAGCGGATTCACCTTGAAAATGACCGCGCCCGACGGTCAATCAATCATGCACGAGATAAAGCGCGGCGATTTCCATTGGGTGGACACCAAAGTCACCCACACTCTTGCCAACGTCGGGAGCACGGGCGGTCAAATAGTGGAGATTGAACTGAAATAGCTGCCAATCAAAGAAACGAAGAGTCGAGCGCCTAGCATGATCGAAGACTTGTCCCGTTACCATCAACCCGTCAGCGCGCTGTTCCCCCGCTCCACCTCTACTCGCGACTGGGAGCGGTACCGCCTCACCGAAGAGCAGCTCGAATTCTTCCGCGAAAATGGCTACCTGAAGGGCGTGCGTATTCTGAACGACGAGCAGGTGGAAGCTCTCCGCGCGGAGTTGGAACAACTCATGGATCCGGCGCATCCCGGCCGGCATTTATTTCACGAATACCATTCCAACGAATCGACGGACCCGAACCGCGTGGTTTTTCACGCGCTGGGAGCGTGGCGCGTTCTGCCGGGCTTTCACGATCTGCTTTGGAACCCTGCGTTCCTCGTGCCGGCGTCGCAGTTGCTCTGCGGTCCGGTGCGCTTCTGGCACGACCAGCTTTTCTGCAAACCGGCGCGGCATGGCGGAGTGGTGGCCTGGCACCAGGATTATTCGTACTGGACAAGAACGACGCCCTTGGCACATCTCACCTGCTGGATTGGCTTGGACGACTCTACGCGCGAAAACGGTTGCTTGAATTACGTTCCCGGAAGCCACAAATGGCCGGACTTGCCCAAACCCGTTCTCACGGGGGAAATGGACGGCATCCGCGAGAGTCTGCCCGAGGAACTAAAAGAAAAATTCAAACCTGTCGCCATTGAAATGAAAAAAGGGGAAAGTTCCTTTCACCATGCGCGAACCATGCACGGCTCGCGCGCCAACGATACGCCCGCTCCGCGGCGCGCTACGGTGATCAACGTTTTTCGCGACGGCGTCCTGTCCAATGCGGATGAACCGCTGCTTGCAGGCGTTCCCGTAATTCCTCGCGGCGAGAAAATGGGCGGCCAATTTTTCCCGCTGCTGTTCGACGCGGCTTAAACGCGAAGAGTTTTTTAAAAACGTCTACGGGACGCCGGGCTAGTGAGTTGGTTCGAGGATGAGTTTCTGGATGCGCCAGTTCAAAAGTTCGGCAACGTAGAGTTCGTCCGCAGAGGGACACGCGATTTCGTGAATCCAGCCGAATTGTCCGAGCTGCTTGCCGGATTTGCCGAGGACGCCGAGAACTTTTCCATCGAGAGAAAGTTTGTAGATGCGGCCGGGAAAAGCATCGGAAGTATAGAGAACTTGATTTGGTCCGGGCGTGATGCAAAGGGTCCAGGGCGCGCCGGGAGACATCGTGCCGGTTGTTGCTGTGGGTTTATTGCCGATGGCGGGACGAGCGTCGGCGGGCGCGGGAACGTCGATGGTGAATTGGCGTAGGAATTTTCCGTCGGTATTGAAAACCTGGATGCGGCGGTTGCCGCGGTCCGCGACGTAAATATTATTCTGAGCATCGACGGCGATGCTGTGCGGAACGTTGAACTGGCCGGGCTGATCGCCGGGCTCGCCCCAGGACTTGAGCCAGTTTCCGTCCTTGTCGACTTTGGCGATGCGGGAATTGACGTAGCCATCGGTGATGTACGAATTGCCGGAAGTATCCCACGCCACGTCGGTGACCTGGCGGAATATGCCGTCGACGGGAGGAAGCGGCGGCTTGACGTGCTTGAGCGGCTCGGTGCCTTCGTCGGAAGCTTCCTGCTTGCGGCCGAAAACTAAAACGACGCGGCCTTCAGGATTGAACTTGATCACCATGTCGGAGCCTTTGTCGGTGACCCAGATGTTGTCGTCCTTATCGACTTTCACGGTGTGCGCGAAAGACCAGGCGTAAAGATGATGGCCGATCTCGCGGAGAAATTTCCCATCGGGCGAAAATTCGAGGAGTTGCGCGGCAGCCGCAGCGTAAGCGGGGCCCGTGGTGTTGCCGCGTGAGAAGACGAAAACGTGACCCTTGGAATTGACGGCCACACCGGTAGCCTCGCCGAGATAAATATCGGGCGGAAGCTTCAGAAAATCGGGAACAGAGTGCAAGCGGATTTCGGGCGGCTGCTGGGCAAAAAGAGGAGCGGCTGCGAAAAAGAGCTGAAGAAAAATAGAGCGTTTCATGGAATGAAACCTCGCGAGTTCATGAATTTGTCCACGCATCATACGCGGGTTTGGAGAATCAGTCGCCTGTTAGGAATCTGTACTGGGCCGCAGTGAGGGGAACGACGGAAAGCCGGCCTTGACGAACGAGCGGGGAATCAGCGAAGAGGTTGTTGGATTTGATTTGCGCGAGGGAGACCGGCTTGGCGAGCGCCTTTCCTGCTTTGATTTCGACGGCGGGATCCTTGGAATTGGAGGTGTCGACGGAGACGACTAAGGCCGTGCCAACCGCGCTCTTGTGGTCGCCGGTTTCGTAAATGATCAGCCTGTCTCCAGGTTTCATTCCTCCAAGATTCCTCAAAGCTACGGGGTTGTGCACGCCGTCCCACACCGTGGCTCTATCGCGCTGAAGATCGGCGAACGAGTATTCGGAAGGTTCAGTCTTGAGAAGATAGTCGGACATGAGTATCACCTTTCGTGTTTGAGTGGCGATTATTCTACACGGCCAGCAGTCAAGTTACTTCTTCTTCGTGGGCGTAAGCTGGCGAATCGATCGCCGATTCTGGGAATTCTCAATGAGCAAGGAAAGTCGCCTGAGTTTCGTTTCTTCTTTTTTCGCGCTGATGACCCAATAGGTCGTCACCCTTTGGTACCAAGGAGGTTGCGAACGGAAGAATTCCCAAGCGGCTTTGTTGGCGCGAAACTGTTTGGCTTGTTCGCGAGTAAATTGGGCGTTCTTGAATTGTTCGTAAGAGTAGATGGCCGACTTTTTTGAGTTGCGAGCGGCAAAAGCCTTGAGGCCGGCGGGATGCATCAACCTCTTTTTTGTTAGCTCTCGAACAAAATTGATGTTAATGGCGCTCCAGGTGCTGGTGGGCTTGCGCGGGGTGAAACGAATCATGTAGCTGGTTTCGTCGATGCTCTTTCGAACGCCGTCGATCCACCCAAAGCACAACGCAACTTGCACGGATTCGGGCCAGGTGATGCTGGGCTTTCCGGAAGCCTTTTTGTGAAAGCCGACGAATAGTTCCTGGAATTTGTCGCGGTGCGATTCGAACCAGGCACGCAACTCGGCGGGCGTGGGAAAAAACTGTGGCTTTGGCTCCATATCGCCTGCGTAAATTGACGCGGTCTCTCTTCCATCCTCAAGAAAATTTCATTTCTGGATCCGAAGCTGCACTTTGGAGCCGTCGGGGACCTGTGAGAGCTGTCGATTCAGGTCGCCGAGGAACGATACCTGCTCATAGAGACTGCCCACATATGCGTTGTTTGGAGTGCCCGCCTCAGCGAACACGATGGGTATCTTGAAGGCTATGCATTGATTCTGGTTTGGCTTCAGTCCATGTTCTCCTGCGGCTAGCTCATCTTTCTCTGCGAACCATTGTTGTCTCTTTTCTTTGGTCTGCGCCAAATGCCGAAACTCCGTCTCGGACACCGCGATCTCGTTCATTTGACCGACCGCGATATCCAACTTGAAGATCTTTCCAGCCTCGTCGCCCAGAAACAAATCTCCAAAGGCGCTTCTGGCGACGAGCTCCAGAGGTTGAGGGCATAGCCATCGCCACTCCCTCAAGAGACGGTTTACATCAAGATGGTCAACAAGGAAGTAGTCGGCCATAAGCTCACATTTCAACCCAAAGGGCCCCGAACGCGCCACAGAATTTAGTTTGCCGCTACGTGTGCAGAAACGGCATGACGCTAAGGGGTGGTGGTCATGGGGTTTCGCCGACAAACGATAGGCGGATGGGGAGTTATGAGCAAGGGGCGAAACACGCGCGGGCTCAGGCCGACAGCCCGGTTAGATGAGCGTAGGTATCTCGATTAGCTACCCGCAAATTCCATTGAGCTCAACAGTAGAAGACCTGATTGACTTCGGGCACGCAAGGGGATTATTTTCTCCGCCTCGAAAAAGCCCACCGGCCGCGTCCTGATTTCGCGCCGCCAGCCTGCGGCCGAGACTCCCAGGAGGAAATAAAATGAACATTCCCGTAATCCGTATTTTACTGCTCGCAGCTCTGCTGGCGCCGGCCTCTACGTTCGGACAGAGCGCAACACCAACATCCATACCCACGCAGCACAACGAAGCTACTGTGGCTCAACTTCAGGCAGAGATGGCCTCCGGCTCGCTCACCTCGGAGCAACTGACCCAGGAATACATCAACCGCATCCTCGCCCTGGACCAGAACGGCCCGGGGGTGAATTCGGTGATTGAGCTCAACCCGGACGCCTTGGTCATGGCCCGCAATGCAGACGCGCTGCGCAGGCGCGGCGTGGTTCTGGGGCCTTTGCACGGCATCCCGGTGCTGCTCAAGGACAACATCGACACTGGCGACAAGATGCAGACCAGCGCGGGATCGTTGGCGCTCGTGGGCACGCCTGCATTGCGGGATTCCACGGTGGCGGCGAATCTTCGCGCTGGCGGTGCGGTGATCTTAGGCAAGACCAACCTGTCGGAGTGGGCGAACTTCCGATCCTTCGAATCGATCAGTGGCTGGTCCGGCCGCGGGGGGCAGACTCACAATCCCTACGGTATCGATCGCAACCCCTGCGGTTCCAGCTCCGGATCGGGGGCAGCGGTGTCGGCGAACTTCGCGGCGGTTTCGTTTGGCAGCGAGACGGATGGCAGTATCGTGTGTCCCGCCAATGCCAATGGCGTGGTGGGCATCAAGCCGACAGTGGGGCTTACCAGCCGCGCCGGCGTGGTACCTATCTCGCACACGCAAGACACGGTAGGCCCGCACGGACGAACGGTGGCTGATGCGGCGGCGGCGCTGAGCGTCATTGAGAGCCGCACTTTCGACGGGCGTGACCCGGCGACCGGCGGCGTTCCGCTGGGGTGGCAGGGAACGGGCAAGACGCGTCCTACGAACATCCCCACCGACTATACGAAGTTCGTGAACCCACACGGGCTGCAAGGAGCTAAGCTTGGCGTGACGCGCGTAGGGTTAGGAGGATTCGACCCAAATGTCCCGACACCGCAACCGGTGCTGGACGCGTTCGAAGAAGCCGTGCAGGCCCTTCAAAACGCAGGCGCGACCGTAATAGATCTGGATGCCGCGGGCTTCAACTTCGCATCGGCGGACGGCGAGTTCCTGGTACTACTTTTCGAATTCCGCAACGACGTGGCGGCGTATTTCGGCACGCGCGTCGGCGTGCCGGTGGCGGGCGGGACGCTGCAGACCGCCATCAACTTCAACAACGCCCATGCGGACGTCGAGATGCCGTTCTTCAACCAGGACCTTTGGGATTTGGCCAATTCGCTGGCGCCCGGTCCGGATGACCCGCAGCCCGTGTTCGGGGGATTGACTTACAACCAGGCACTCGCCATTGATCACCTCGCGGGTGTGAACGGCATTGACGCGGCGATCGCACAGTTCAATCTGGACGCAGTCGTGTCAGCGACGGACAACCCGGCGTGGGCCACGGACCTGCTTTACGGCGACCACTTCATCTTTGGGACGTCGGGGTTGGCGGCGGGGCCCGGATACCCGATTGTGCAGGTGCCCGCGGGCTTTCCTAAGCTGTGCGCGTCAACTACGCAGCCGACGAACTGCACGCAATATGGTGTTCCGCTGGGGATCAGCTTCTTCGGGACGGCGTTCAGTGAACCCACACTGATCAAGCTGGCATCGGGCTTCGAGGCGGCGACACAGGTGCGCGCTCACAACCTGCCGACGTTCTCAGCGACGGCGCCATCGACGAATGTCCAGGGCACGACGCTCACGGTTCCGCACCGGCATGCCGCGCCGCCAGCAAGTGCGAATGCCAAGAAGATGCCTCACCACCTGTAGTCAATTCTCATGATGCGCGGTTATGTGCTTGGGGCGTCTGCCGCGGGCGGGCGCCTTTTTCTTGCGACAGGGAAGAGTGGAATCAGCGGAGGTCGCGGATGATTTCGCGGGCGGCGTTGGCGCCGCTTGCGCCGCTGAGGCCGTTGCCAGGATGCGTGCCGGAGCCGCACAGAAATAGGCCACGGATGGGCGTTTTGTAGCGCGCCCAATCGAGAACGGGACGCATGGTGAAGATCTGATCGAGAGCAAGCTCGCCATGGAAAATGTGGCCGCCAGTGAAACTGTAGGAGGTTTCCAGATCCTTGGGCGTGATGACCTGCATGCCTTCGACCAGGCTGGGGAGATCCGGCGCATAGTTGGAAAGAGTTCTGATGACGACCGCACCGAGTTCCCGGCGACAGAGGTCCCAATCCCCGTCCCTCAGTTTATACGGCGCAAATTGCACGCAGGCGGAGAGGATGTGCTTGCCTTCGGGCGCGAGTTCGGGATCGAGAATCGTGGGGATGCAGACGTCGAGATAGGGCGCTGGAGAAAATTCGCCGTACTTGGAAGCGTCAAAGGCGCGCTCGAGATAATCGATTTCCGGACCGATGTGAATGCGGCCGGAGAGCGCTTCCAGAAAACCCTCGGTTGGATCAAGCGCGGAGAAAGTGGGAAGGCCACCGAGAGCGAGATTGACTTTGGCGACAGTGCCATTCGAACGGAAATTCTTGATGCGATTGGCGAACGTCGGATCGAGCTGGGACGGATCGAGGAGATGGAAGAAGGTGCGCTTGGGATCCAAGCCGGAGGCGACCGCGTCGACGGCGATCTCTTCGCCGCTGGTGAGCACGACGCCAGCAACGGCGCCGTCCTTGATGCGAATGTGCTGGACTTCGGCATCGATGCGAATTTCCGCGCCAGCCTGCTTTGCCGATTCGGCAAGAGCCCGCGTGAAGCTGCCGAGCCCGCCGCGAGGAAAGGAAGCGGTGCCCACGGGGTGCGTATCGCAAGCGGCACGGAGAAGAAGAACAGCCGTGGAACCCGCGGACCAGGGACCGAGGGCCGTGCCGAAAATGCCGCGGGCGGCGATGACGGCGCGAATAAGCTCGGTTTCGAAGAATTCGGAAACGAAGTCCGCAACGGCCATGGGAGCCCAGCGAAGAAGATCGAAGATGCCCTTCTTGCCCAGCATGCGCACGTTGCGGCCGGTCTTGAGCAGTGTCCAGAGGTCTTCGGGCGTGGGCTTGTCAATCGCGGGCGGGGTAATGGAAACAAGCTGGTCGAGAACTCCGGTGAGATGATCGAGAGCGTCGGCAAATTCCATGTACTTGGCGGAATCGCGTTCGGAAATATTCGCGATGCCGCGAGCGGTCCTGGCGTTATCGTTCCAAAAAAGAAGCGAGCCTCCGTCGGGCTTGGGAGCGAAGACGCGCGGAGCGGGATAAAGGATTTCGCACGCAAATTTATCGAGCTCCATGTCGCGCGCGATCTCCGTGCGAAGCGGGCCGAGAGTGTGCGCGAGAGTCGAGGTTTTGAAGCCGGGATAGAATTCTTCCGTGATAGCGCCGCCGCCAACCATTTCGCGGCGTTCGAGGACGAGGGGCTTGAAGCCGCCCTTGGCAAGATAAAAAGCGGTGATGAGAGCGTTGTGCCCGCCGCCGATGAGAACTACACGCTGTCCGAGGGGCATGGTCAGTTGGCCGCCTTCGACGCGGCCGCCGTTGAGCGGGAAGGACCAGACTTTGCCCGGCGCGCCAGCGAAGCAAGCGACCATTCCTTCAAGATGACCTGGCTGGCGAGCCGGCCGTTGGCTCCCATGATGCCTCCGCCCGGGTGAGTGGCGGAACCGCACATATAAAGGTTGCGAATGGGCGTGCGGTAGTAGGCCCATCCGGCGACGGGGCGGAGAAAGAAAAGCTGTTCGAGAGAAAGTTCACCCTGGAAAATGTTGCCCTGCGTAAGACCGAATTCGCGCTCGAGATCAAGCGGGGTGAGAATCTGGCGGCCGACGACGATGTCTTTGATGTTGGGCGCGTACTCGGCGATGGTGTTGATGACGTTGTCGCCGAAAGCTTCTTTTTGATCGTCCCAGGTGCCTTCGACAAGCTTGTACGGCGCGTATTGCACGAAGCAGGAGAGAACGTGTTTACCGGGAGGCGCGACGCTGGGATCGGTGAGGCTGGGAATGACCATATCAATGTACGGGCGGCGCGAGTAGTGCCCGTATTTGGCGTCGTCGTAGGCGCGCTCCATGTACTCCATGCTGGGAGAAATGGAGATGGCGCCGCGAAGATGAGCGCCCGGACCGGGGAGGCATTTGAAATTGGGAAGCGCGTCGAGTGCGAGATTGACTTTTCCGGAAGAGCCGCGAAATTTGTTTTCGAAGGTGAGATGCGGGTCGACGCTGGAGGAAACAATGTGGGCGGAGAGTTCTTCGCCATCCTGAAGGGCAACGCCGCAGGCGCGGCCGTTCTTGGTGAGAATTTTGCCGACAGGCGCTTTGGTGCGAATCTCAACGCCAGCTTCGCGGGCGGCGTCGGCAATGGCGTTTGAAATGGCGCCTGTGCCGCCGCGGCTGAAGCCCCACGAACGAAACGCCCCGTCGATTTCTCCCATGTAATGGTGGAGGAGAACGTAGGCAGTGCCGGGCGAGCGAATGCCGAGGAACGTGCCTATGATTCCGGAAGCGGACATCGTCGCCTTGAGGACGTCGGTTTCAAACCACTGGTCGAGAAAATCGGCGGAGCTCATGGTCATGAGTTGGACGAGAGTGTAGCGTTCGTCGGAAGAAAGTTCGCGGAAACGCTGGAGCAAGAAATGGAGCTGCTTGAGATCTTTGGGATTGAGCGTCGTGGGATCGGGAGGAACCATCGAGAGCAGGGGCTTCACGAAGCGGCACATGGGAGTCATCATCTTGGAGAATTCGTCGTAGGCTTCGGCGTCAATGCGGGAATGACGGCGAATGTCGCGGACGGATTTGGCGTGGTCGTTTACGCGCCAGAGGTAATCGCCGCTAGGCATGGGAGAGAACGTGCCGTCGAGCGGAAGAATTTCCAGGCCGTGGCGAGGAAGGTCGAGTTCACGAATGATTTCGGGACGAAGGAGCGAGACAACGTAGGAACATTCGGAGAAAAGAAAACCGGGGAAGATTTCCTCGGTGACGGCGGCGCCGCCAAGAACGTGGCGGCGTTCCAGGACCACGACCTTGTTCCCCGCCTTGGCAAGGTACGCAGCGTTGACGAGGCCGTTGTGGCCGCCGCCGATGACGATAACGTCGTAGTGCTGCCCCATTCGACATGACTCCGGTATGTCTCAAAGAAAGATTAGCAGCGGGAAGCAGGAACGGGCCATTTTACTGACACCGGCGATGAGGCACAAGTCTTGCGGGGTTGGTTTGCTGTGGCGGCTATTTTTTTGGCGAACCGTTGGATAGGAATTGGACTGTAACCCTAAGTCCGATCGGCAATTGTTGCGTGGTGTCTTTCAGATCGATCACAGCTTCGAGAATGTCCCGGTCGCTCTTGTCAGATGGATCGCCGGTGGAGATGCTCTTCCTGCCCATCATTGCAGAAATTCTGGCGACGGACCCATTGAGCCTCTTTCCGTCAAGGGCATCTGCCTGGATAACCACACTTTGTCCGACCGAAACCTTGTCCACGTCCCGCTCGTCTATTTCCGCCTTAATGTGGCGCGAAGAAGTATCCGCAAGGCTGAACAATGGGCGGGGAGTGACCGTGCTAAAAGACTCACCGCGCCTGGCGTAGACCCGCAATACGGTTCCATCGATTGGAGAGACGATTGCGCACTTCCCGATGCGTTCCTGGGCTGTGCGAACGCGACCCTCTGCGGCTTGCACCTCCGCATCCGCTCGGGCCTTGTCTTCTTCTAACGGAGGCGCGGCAAGCAGCTCCTCAGTTCGAACAGCGGCTTGCAGATTAGCATCCGCGACTCCGAGATCACGGACAGCTTGCTCATAAGTGGCTCGGGACACTTGCTCTCTTTGAAAAAGAGCGCGCTGCATCTCCATTCGCGACTTAGCTTCTTCAAATGTCGCGCGGGCGGCGGCCGTCTTTTCAATTGCTATTTTTTTCTCCTCGTCGCGCGCACCGCGCAGAAGCCGGGTTCTTGTCTGGCGGGCGCCATCCGCTTCGGCCATCGCAGTTTGTAAACTCGCTTGCAAATCATCACAGGCGATCTCACCAAGTAACGTTCCTCTTCTTACGAACTGATCTTCTTTCACGTAGACGGCCTTCAGGATGCCATCCGCGGCCGCCCCTACCTGCGTGGTTTCCGAAGCCCCCTCGACCCTTCCGGGGGAGGCAAACGCAACAGTCGCACCAGCAGCATCGGAAGGTATCCCGCGCGCCTGCACCGAACTCTTGTTCCGCGTACTTCCCAAGAACGCGACGATCAGGATGACCAAGAAAATCGCGGACCCACCGATAACCCATCTGCTGCGGGCCGTCATAGATCATTCTCCTTTTGCTCTATTTCGCCATCACATAGAGTGATAGTGCGATCGGCGAATTCCCGCCAGCGTGGATCGTGACTCACGACCACCACGGTTCTTCCATATTCATCAACTTGATTGCGAAGAATTTGACAGATATTCCTTCCGGCCTGAGCGTCCAGAGATGCCGTGGGTTCATCGGCAAGAAGAATCGGAGGATCCCCCGCAAGGGCTCTTGCCACTGCGACTCGCTGCCTTTCTCCCGGACTGAGCTCATTCGGCTCTTGATGGGATTTATCACCCAGGCCGAATTTGTCGAGGAGTTCCTGCGCCATTTCCAATCGCTGCGATTGCTTCGGGTCGCGAAGTTCGAAACCAAGCGCAACGTTGTCGATCGCCGAGAGTGAGTGGAAGAGGCGGAACGCCTGAAACACAAAGCCGATTTTCTTCTGGCGAATCGCAGTCTTCTCCGTTTCGCTTAGCTGGTTCACCAGGACATCATCCACGAACACGGAGCCTTGGTCGGGTGACAGCAAGCAGCCAAGCATGGACAGCAACGTTGTCTTCCCGCTCCCTGAAGGTCCCATGACCAAAGAAAGAGTGCCGCGCTTGAACATGACTGAAACGCCGCGCAATGGGCAAACCCGCGCACCCCCTTCGCCGAATGAGACCGTCGCACGCTCAACGCCCAGAAATCGACTGGAAGTTCCCTCGTGGACACTGAGATCGGGTTCTACTTCCGTCTTGACGGCTGACGCCGCAGAATAATGCGACCTCGAGGCAAGTTCCGAGGCATCCTCACAAACGGTATTCGTGAGACGACTTTTAGGCACGGAACACCCTCCCCGGC
>MNGW01000004.1:0-3290 GCA_001918935.1 Acidobacteriales bacterium 13_1_40CM_3_55_5
GTCACCGCGACAAAGAACGGGAGGTTCGACGAAAAACATATCCGAAAACTTGCCACTCAACAGTCGCGTCTGATGGCAGAGTTGATTGTGGCCACATCGCGATTCCAGGCCGAAGTCTACAGTTTTCTAACTCCCGAACAACGGGGCAAGGTTGACGATGCGCGCGATCGGCAAGACGATGCCTCCGAGACTGAGGGGCCATGAGATGATCTAGAACCTGACGTCGTGTTGTTGCGACCTAGGGCCTCCTAAGCGAGATCCCCTCGATGGACGGTTAGCTTCTCACCTCTGCCCATGGTCCGGCGAGAACGGCGGCAATTCCGCAACGCTCGCTTCTTTCGCTGGCGGCTCAGCCTCGATCGGTCGATGATATATTCTCCCGGTAATCGTTTTCCTTACGAGAGACACGATGCCAGAATCGACACGACGAACTTTTCTCACACTCTCTGCTCTTGGACTTGCCAACACCGCAACCTCAAAAATGGTCGCAGGTCTCAACGATGAAACTTCTAGTGCAATGCCAGCTGGCAACATCAGATCCTGGGTCAGCGCTCAGCAGTTGCGTTGTGCTCAGTCTCAAACCATTTCCTGGCAACAGGCCTCCGGTAAGCCTTCGGAGCCGGCGATTGTTCTGAATCCTGGCAAGAAGTTTCAAGCCATTCTGGGGTTCGGCGCGGCTTTTACCGATGCGGCCTGTTACCTGTTCAACCAACTGGCTGGTCCCGCGCGGGAGCAGTTGTTTCATGAAATGTTCCATCCCTCAGAGATGGGCCTGAATGTGTGCCGCACCTGCATGGGGGCAAGCGACTATTCGACTCAGGCCTACAGCTACGACGAGGGCGACCCCGACCCCGAGTTGAAGCGCTTCTCCATCGCTCACGATCGTGAATACATCCTGCCCATGTTGCGCCAGGCCCGACAAATGAATCCTGATCTGTTTCTTTTCTCCTCGCCCTGGAGCCCTCCCGGGTGGATGAAATCTAGCGGAACGATGTTGGGCGGATCAATGCGGCGGAGATACATAGGGACCTATTCGCAATATTTTCTTAAGTTCCTTCAGGCCTACGCCACCGAAGGGGTGCCAGTGCAAGCAGTCACTCCGCAAAACGAGGTCGATACCGACCAGGACGGCAGAATGCCAGCCTGCATTTGGCCCCAGGAATATGAGATTGAATTCGTAAAGCTACTCGGCCCATTGCTAAAGCAAAATGGCCTAGTGACGAAGATCTGGATCCTCGATCACAACTATAACCTCTGGGGCCGCGCAACTGATGAACTCGAGGACCCTATCCTGCGCGCATCCTGTAACGGTGTTGCCTGGCACGGATACGCCGGGACGCCCGAAATGATGAGCCGAGTTCACGATGCTTTTCCTGATGTCGGGATGCACTGGACCGAAGGCGGGCCGGACTATACCAATCCGGACTATCTCACGGATTGGACGAAATGGGGACGAACCTTTACCGCTGCACTGCGCAATTGGTGCGATTCAATCACTGGTTGGAATCTCGCGCTCGATGAGAAGGGCCGGCCGAATATCGGGCCGTTCCCCTGCGGCGGTGTTGTCACCATTCATTCCCAAACGAAAGAGATCACGCGCAGCGGCCAATATTGGGCATTCGCCCATTTCGCCCGGTTTATGCGCCGCGGAGCGCGTCGATTCGATTCCCAAACCGCGGTGACTGGTTTGGATCACGTGGGCGTGGAGAATCCCGACGGCCAGCGCGTACTAGTGCTGAGCAATTCTGCCGGCGAGCGAAAGGTCACCCTGCAAATGGGCGGAATGTCAGCGGATGTGAATTTGAAGAGCGATTCAGTGACCACACTACTCTGGGCCTGATGGTAGAGCGGATCTCATTTCCCATAAGCGAAGGCATCGGGTTTCAGGACAAATGTCATTTTCTGGTCTCTCCAGGAACACAAAGCAAACGCACGCGACGGCTACTTGCGAGCGCCGAGCCAGAGAACAGCGTTTTCGAATAGTTTATTCTGCTCCCTGCTAGTGAAAATCTTGTCGCCGTGGCCCATGTTCATGTAGATCATCCGATAGCGCGTATTTGTCCACACTACGGGAAGATCCCCACCGATGATGGTGTCCTTGAGTCCTATCGGATAATTCTGCGGATTGAGCGTGAGCAGCACTTTTACGTGCGTATTCAGCCGAGGGCTGGGCTTCCAGATGTACCACTCATTTGCCGGTGAAGTGAATGTGTCTGGCAGGTGATGCGTAACCGGGTGTGCGCGGTCGTCGACGATGAGCTTCGCGGGAAGCGGAGGCCAATTGTTGCCATAGAAGACGCCGCCACCGATAAAATCAACGAACCAGGGCCAGCGCGTACTCTCATCGTTGTAAGCAGACACATGAAAGCCAAGCCAGGCGCCGCCCTGTGTCATGTAGTCCTGGAACGCCGCGCGCTGCTCCGCTTTTGTCGGGAAATCGTTGATCCACATAATCAACTGGAAGCGCTTTAATTTTTCGGCGTTCAAGGATTCCCATTGGGTGGTCGACTCGAAGTAAAAATTGTTTTTCTTGGCGAGTTCCGCGAAGAATGGCAGGGCTTGCTCCGCGAATGCGATATGGTCCAGTTCGCCTTTTGCGGTATAGAACGCCAGGACACGGAAGGAAGCCTGTTGTGCAAGAGTCACTGCAGGCGAGAGAATGGCCGCCGCACTGATGAGAAGAGTGAGAAAGGAACGAATTATCGATTGACGGATCAAAAAATCGAATGACGAAAGAGGGTTGTAAAAATCTGACTGTGAATGTATTCGAACGAGAACCTGCTGGCAACTCCAGAGCTGCGGTGCTACACAAAAGATCGTCGTATAGTGCTTCTGAGGTTCCCACAAGTCGTGGATAAGACAATCCGAACCTGCGCTCGCGCCTTGACTCCCGGGGGTGCCCCGTCCAAGCTCTGCTTGGGCGGGTCTTTTCTTTCGCCGCGGCGCTCGGGATGTCCGAAAAGCGCAGTTGAAGTATCCATGGCCGTAGTCGTCGCGCTTCTCGCTTGCGTCGCCTTCTCGATCCAGGCGCATGCGCAGACAAAACAGCCCTCGACCGCGCTGATCAGCAGCAGAGGTGTCGCACTGAACCCGGAAAACGGGAAAGTCTATGGCGTCGAAACAAGCCGTGGGTTTGTGTCGGTCTTTGATCCAAAAACAAAATCCATGTCGAACGTACGGGTAGGGGCGGGGCCGATTGCAATCGCCGTGAATGCGGTAACGGACAGAGTCTATGTTGCCAATTCCGAAGGTGGCTCGGTAAGTGTGATCGACGGGAAAAACGATTCGGT
>MNGW01000004.1:3328-10326 GCA_001918935.1 Acidobacteriales bacterium 13_1_40CM_3_55_5
CTGATTACGGTGATCGAGGGCACGACAAACTCCACAACCACAGTGAAGGCTGCCTCCGCGGATGCGATCGCCGTAGATTCGCGGTTGGACCAGGTATACCTGTTAGGGTACGAGAACACGAATCTGATTGTGCTTAACCGACTACCTTCCGTTGTCGGTAAGGTTCCCGTGGGCATACATGCTTGGGGCATAGCATTGGATGACGCAACCGGAACACTTTACGTGACGCGATCCGGAAACTCGGAAGTGCTCGTGGTGGATGAGGTGTCTGGCCTTGCTACAACCGTTGCAACGGGCGCGATTCCTTGTGCAATTGCCGTCAATCCTGTCACCAACACGGCTTACATCGTGAATCACGGAGACGACACCGTAACTGTGATTGACGGCGTAAGACGCGCGGTGATCGCGACGGTGAAGGTGGGAATGCATCCCCAGGCGGTCGCAGTGGACGCGAAAAGAAATCGGGTGTATGTCGCCAACACGCATAGTAGCGACATCACGGTGATCGACAGTGCTCGGAACAGTGTCCTAAAAACGCTCCACGCGGGGAAAAATCCTTACGCCCTTGCGGTCGACCCG
This sequence comes from Acidobacteriales bacterium 13_1_40CM_3_55_5, assembly GCA_001918935.1. Taxonomy (GTDB): domain Bacteria; phylum Acidobacteriota; class Terriglobia; order Terriglobales; family Acidobacteriaceae; genus 40CM-3-55-5. The sequence goes on from MNGW01000004.1 coordinate 3,908, forward strand.
AACAGCGGTCAGTTATATGTGGAGTCGTATGGAGAACCGGCGCTCGCGGTCATTGACCCAAGATAATGAGATACGCAGGTCGAACAGGCCCAAAGTCCGGAGGTCCGATTAGCTTGGCACCAGCGTCTGGGTCAGCTAACTACGGTGACAATACAGTTTCCAAGTTCTAAAATGAACGGTTTAAGTCTCACAGTTGGCAGTTGCGGTCGGTCTTAATTGTGGGCATCCAGGTCAACATAGACTTTCATGACAAATCTGACACGGCGCCAATTCGGTAAGACTTTAGCTGGCACGGCTGCTGCTTTAGCCACCGGATCCTTCCCGCGAGTTGCACTGGCTCAAGTACCCAGAGCGAATTCGCTGCGATTTCCGACTGGTTTTCTCTGGGGCTGCGCGACCGCTGCCTATCAGATAGAGGGAGCGACGAATGAAGATGGACGGGAACCATCGATTTGGGACACCTTTTCGCACACGCCGGGCAGAACATTTCAGGGAGACACGGGCGATGTCGCTGACGATTCATACCATCTCTACAAAGAGGACGTGAGGCTTCTTAAAAACCTGGGAGTCACTGGCTACAGATTCTCGGTCTCGTGGTCGCGTATTTTCCCCAAGGGGACGGGCAAGCCGAACGAAAAAGGCCTCTCCTATTACGATCGGGTCGTCGACGAACTGCTCAAAAGCAATATCGCGCCGTACATCACGCTCTTTCACTGGGACCTGCCAGAGGCTTTGCCTGACGGGTGGCAGTCCCGCTCTACCTCGCATGCGTTCGCCGATTACGCAGCCTATGTTTCGAGGCGGTTCTCTGATCGTGTCCGGCACTTCTTCACCACCAACGAATTTGTATGCTTCACCGATTTGGGCTACAAGACAGGCAAGTTCGCCCCGGGCCTGAAGCTGCCAGATGCACATGTGAATCAGATTCGCCACCATGCGATTCTCGGGCATGGCCTGGCGGTCCAGGCAATTAGGGCAACCGCCAGGAGCGGAACGCAGATTGGTCTTGCGGAGAACGCCACGGTGTACGTGCCCGTCATCGAAACCCACGAACACATCGAGGCTGCGCGGCGCGCGACTCGCGAGGGGAACGCCCCGTTCCTCACCGCGGTCCTGGAAGGCAAGTACACTGACGGCTATCTGGAGCGCGCGGGCGCGAACGCTCCCAAGGTGGAGGCCGGTGACATGAAGGCCATCGGCAGTAGGCTAGATTTCGTCGGCCTCAACGTGTACACACCGGAGTACGTCCGCGCCAGCGCGTCACCGGCCGGCTACTCGGTGGAACGGCGCCAGGCTTCCTACCCGCGCATGGCTTCGGACTGGCTTTACATCGGCCCTGAAGTGATCTACTGGGCGATTCGCAACGTCAGCGATATTTGGAAGGCGCCGGCGCTTTATATCACCGAGAACGGTTGCTCGGCTGACGATGTGGTAACCGCGGACGGACGTATCGAGGACACGGACCGCGTAATGTATTTGCGCAATCACCTCACACACCTGCACCGCGCTGCTTCGGAAGGCTACCCCATCAAAGGTTATTTCTTGTGGAGCCTGCTCGACAATTATGAATGGGCGGACGGCTACAGCAAACGATTCGGTGTCCACTACGTTGACTTCAAAACGCAGAAGCGGACACCGAAACTCAGTGCGGAGTGGTACCGCGAAGTAATTTCACGAAATGCGGTCGAGTAAGCCTGGTGCATCCAACGTCGGGCCTCAGACCAGAACCCCCAAAAGTCAGAAGAGTTCAGAAGAGTTTAAAACGTGCGAAATTAAATTAAGCTCATGAAAAAGATGGCTCCTCAGGTAGGACTCGAACCTACAACCCTCCGGTTAACAGCCTCGCGGGATGCAGCAAATCCAGGAGGTAGCAAACATCGTGACCCTTGTTTGACTCAGAATTTGGTCCCTATCACCGACCTTTTTGAACACCTAAGGGCAACGATAGCGGAAGCAACGCTGCTCTACCAACTGGGTGCAAGCGTTCTGGAGACCTAGGTCGAATTCTGTCCAAACAGGAGTTTTCGCACGCGGAAGTTTAGGTTCCCAAGGCGTTTGGCATGTTTCCCCAGTTCTCATGCTTGACTTCCCATTTCAGCCGCAGCTCGCGATTGCAATTGCGGAATGCCCCCTGCAAGCTCCGCTTCCAACTCGCCAACACTTCTCATCTTCTCCCGCACATCCACAAGCTTGCCCTCGAGCATGGATTGCACTTCGGAACAGGCGTGATCCTTTGTCGCAACGCGAGCAGTTCTTTAACTTCGTTGAGCGAAAACCCCAACTCCTGGGTATGCCGCACAAATTCGAGATCGCGAATCCGCCCTCCATCGAACAAGCGATACCCGCCCGCGCTGCGACCAGCAGTCTTAGTGAGTCCGAGTCTTTGAGAGAAGCGGTGTCCCGTCGGCTTGCACCCGCATTCCATTTGCAGGATTCCCTTTTGACTCTAGACGCCGAGAAGATTGCTCAGGCGCTTCAGGGTTAGCTTAGGGCCCAGCCAGTCATCGGAATTTCGTTAGCAGCCGCACCTACTTCCTCGACTTTAGGTGCGCGGTCAGTCCTACTCAATGTCGAACAGGCAAGAGAGTTTTGTGGAAAGAGCTCCCAACTCCCGACTGACAACCGACGGAAAATCATATTTCTACACATACAGCCGCGAACTCGCGACCTTGTTTCTGGTAGATTGCCTGAAATAGAGTGTTGGTCGCGGAACTGCAAAGCACCGCGCAGAATCAGTCTGTCGAGGCCCGATGGCCCGAGTCGCAATTCCTGACAAAACAGTTAGTCCGTGCAAATTGCGAGATTGAATCCAGAATCCCCAGGAAACCTGCGCTCCTTCAAAGATCTAAGGCTAGTGCCGGGAGCGGGAGTCAAGGGCCGAAGCCCGGCGGATTTTGAGATCACCGGCAGGTTCCGAACGGTTTTGAAAATCTTCGACTCTATTCTATTTTTCAACGGGCTACAAGCTGAACGTCTTGATTAGTGATGACTGGATTTGCTTGGTTTTGAGCATAGAATTACTACAGTTTTACTACAGTTACTCGCATTGATCAGACCTCTACCTTGACACGACAGGAGCGGGGGTGAGAACGCCCCGAATCGTTGCCCGACTTTTCTCACCCGACGGCAAGGGTTTTCTTTCTTCGTGCGCAGTCTGGCAGGCAGTTCGGGAAGTGTCCGCGCACAACTATCGGAAGCGAATACCCCTGCTCTTCTCAACGACGAAGTGAACCGATTGTGTTCCCTTACTAGAGACACCTGATTCCTAAGTAGATAGTTGGAAATTAAGCGACAATCCCCGATAATCTACTCGAAGCAGGATTCGGAACCTGTCCCTATCAACTCAATTGCCCCTCAGCCAAACCCAAGCCAGGCAGCGCCACAGCACGATTTTGCGATGGACCCGACCTATGGGCCGCTTAGTGCTTGCGCCTCTTCACCCGGCGGTTTGACGATTAACGATATTTCCGAAAGCGATCCAACCCCCCTCCACAGCGTATTCCGTGCTATCGTCATCTCAGTCGAGCGCAAAGCTTTCATCCTGAGAGGAGAAATATGAAAATCAAGCCACTTTTGTGGGTGATTCTTGCCAGTTGTACGTTTGGATTTGCGAAGGAAAAGGCAGAGGTACGGGATATCACCGGCTGCCTGTCAAGAGGTGATAGCGCCAAAGAGTTCCTGCTCACGGGAAATGACGGAAGCACCTGGGAGGTGCGGAGCAGTCGAGTGGCTCTCGCCGAGCATGTGGGTCATACGGTGACTGCTACCGGAGTTGTCTCGAATGCAAAAATGCACAACATGAAGGAAGACGCGAAACAAGCTGCGAAGGACAGCGGCATGAAGAAGAGTGATGCTGAGCACGGACATTTGACAGTCACGGAAATAAAGATGGTCAGCGATTCCTGTAAGTAGTCGATCAAGGTTTGGGGTCAGCTGAATGCTTTTTCCCCCAGCAATCGCAGCCGGTAAGCCGTAGTGGAGTAGTGTGCGTGTGACAAAACGTGATGCATCCCGCAATGCGGCTCTGCTCCTTGTTTTGGTCCTGCTGGTGTCTATTCCGTCGTACTCGCAGAACCAGGTCCTAGGAGAGGTGCAGTTCGTCGGCAAGACCAAGACGGACAAGACCTCAGGCGTATGGATCGATGGGCAATATGTCGGCTACGCGGGAGAGCTCAAGGACGACAAGAAAGTGTTACTTCTGCCGGGCGAACATGAGATTTCCGTGCGCCAGTCAGGGTACATGGACTTCACTCAGAAGGTGGTTGTGGAGCCGGGGAAGAAGGTCGTCCTGCATGTGACCATGCAGAGGGATCCTAGAGCCCAATTTCCCACCGTTACGGCTCAACTAAAGCTCCAAGTCACACCGGACAGAGCCGCTGTTTTCGTAGACGACGGTTTTGTGGGGACCGTCCGTGAATTTAGTGGGGTTGGACGCGGGATGCTGGTGAGCCCTGGGAAACATCGGGTCAAGATCGCTTTACCCGGGTACCAGGCTTTCGAGACCGAGGTCAATCTGTTGCCCAAACAGAAAATTACGATCAAGACCGACTTGGTTCCGGGAAGTATCACTGAGGCAGGCCCTTCGATCAAAAAAGACTAGAACTCCTCTCACAAATGCCTCACCGGAATTGAGCAGTTCGCGGTATGTTCCAAGTTAACAGGAGGCAACGTGAGGATGCGGCTCTGGTTGGCGTTAGTGCTCGTGCTGGGTCTCGCGGAGACAGGCGTGGCGCAGACCGCGCCACCTACTTCCACCATGCGCGATGCCGCGCGCAAGTTCCTAGCAACACTGGATCCAGCACAGAAGTCGAAGGCGACGCTGCCGTTCAATTCCGAGGAGCGGTTCCACTGGTTCTACACACCGGTGTCTAGGAAGGGCGTTCCGCTGAAAGAGCTGAACGCATCGCAGCAGCAGGCAGCGCTGGCTCTTTTGCACGCCGGCTTGAGCGAGAAGGGCTACACCAAGGCGGAGACGATCCGGAAGCTCGAAGACGTGCTACGCGAACTGGAGCAAGGCCGCGGCCCCACGCGCGATCCCGATCTGTACTTCTTTACCTTCTTTGGAGAACCAGCCGCGGATGGCGCCTGGGGCTGGCGCTATGAAGGCCATCACTGTTCGCAAAACTGGACGATCGTGAATGGCAAGTCAATCGGGAGCAGTCCGCAGTTTTTCGGCGCGAATCCAGCGGAGGTGCTCGAGGGCCCGATGAAAGGGACGCGGCTGCTCAGCGCCGAGGAAGATCTGGGACGCTCGCTGGTGAAATCACTCACCGCCGCGCAGCGCGCCGACGCCGTTGTCAGCGTTACCGCGCCCAGCGATATTGTGACCACGAACCAGCGCCAAGCGGCCATCCAGGAAGACAGGGGCGTCGCCTATAAAAAGCTCAGCAAAGATCAGCAAGGCACGCTGCTGGCCCTGATCGAAGAGTACCTGAGCGCGCAACCGCGAGCGGAGGCGCGCCAGCGGCTGGACAAAATCCGCCAGGCAGGCTTTGACCAGATCAAATTCGCATGGATGGGCGGCTTGGAGAAAGGCGAAGGCCACTACTACCGCGTGCAAGGCAGCACGTTTTTGATCGAGTACGACAACACCCAGAACAATGCCAATCACATTCACTGCGTGTGGCGCGACTTCAACGGCGACTGGGGCGAAGACCTGCTGGCTGAACATTACCGAAACTCCCCGCACCATCAGCATGCGGGTGTGCACTGAATGGAGTGTTGCGACGCGGCTGCAAACGGCCTCCAGGAAACTGCGCCGCTGTAAGCTTAGAGGCCGGAGAAACACCTGCCTTTGACGAGCTGAAGCAAGATCACAAGATGGCCGGCGCGGCGCTCGTCTACGCTCACTCGAAGACCGCTGCGTTGGTGATCTCAGGGGCATCACGGCGGTATGCCTGACTTCGACCAGTTCGTCGCGGAGATGGAAAGCGGTAAGTGGGATGAGTCGCGCAACGAAGTCACAGGGATGCGCAGCTGGGCCAGGCTTTGGGTTGGGGATAGAGGCTTTCATCGCGCCAACCTCGCCGTTGCAGAGCCAGTCAGTCGGCTTAGAAGACTGAAGCCTCTCACCAGCCCCGCCCCCCGGGCCGGGCTCGAAGTGTCGCAGAGCTGGTTAGGCGCTTAGAAGTCTGAAACAGCGAGACGCTTGTAATTTCTCAGCGCCGGAACTTTGGTTGGGGAACTAGTGAGGCTGGAAGATTCAAACTCCGTCTTGCAAGCAGAGCGAAGCAATAGGGGGCAAGCGCGTGATCGGATTGATGCCCGCGATTCTCATCGGACCTCCCGCAAAACTAACGATCGATGCAAGGCTTGTAGGCTCCAAAATCAACAAAGACGCGCTGCGTAGGAACGACGACTGTTTAGAACGAAGATTTTAGGCTGCAAGATCAATTCTTGTAATGGCGGGAGGCTCGTGC